>NZ_JAJEQL010000048.1:0-12688 GCF_020687345.1 Faecalibacterium butyricigenerans | reverse complement strand
AGGGAGGGGGGAGTCGAAACACCCCTCCCTGCCTCTGGCCCGCGCGGAGCGCAAGCCACTTGACCGAAAGAAAAAACATCCCCCGCGCCACCAGCGCGAGAACTTACTTAAAGAAAAAACAGCTCTACTGCAACGGCAATCTGCCCCGCACCCACCCAAAAGCAAGAATCCTGTCATAAATCGCTGCCCAATCGAAGAAAGGATGCCCATTATCATGGAAAAAAATATCGCTGTCATCTGGGGCGACTGCTCCAGCCCCGAGATTGTGAAGCAGACCCTCCGCGTTCTCGATAAGGTGGCCGAGAAGTACGGCCACACCTTCCACTACACCGACGCCGCAATGGGCGGCGAGGCCATCGACAAGTACGGCGACCCGCTGCCTCAGCACGAGCTGGATAAATGCCTTGCGGCAGACAGCGTTCTTCTGGGCGCAGTGGGCGGCCCCAAGTGGGAGGGCCTGCCCGGCGAGCAGCGCCCAGAAAAGGGTTTGCTCCGCCTCCGCGCCGGGATGGGCCTCTACTCCAACAACCG
Source organism: Faecalibacterium butyricigenerans (assembly GCF_020687345.1). NCBI lineage: Bacteria > Bacillati > Bacillota > Clostridia > Eubacteriales > Oscillospiraceae > Faecalibacterium > Faecalibacterium butyricigenerans. Next base: position 12,157 of record NZ_JAJEQL010000048.1, on the reverse strand, counting down.
CCCGGCAAAGATCTGGCCTCAGCTGGCCCCGGCCAGCCCCCTCAAGCCCGAGATCGTGGCCAAGGGCATCGACTTCATCATCGTGCGTGAGCTGATCGGCGGTGTCTACTTCGGCAAGCACGAGACCTATACGCTGGAAAACGGCGAGAAGCAGGCCGTGGACTCCATGCCCTACTCGGAGCACGAGATCGAGCGCATCGGCCGCATCGGCTTCGAGACGGCAATGAAGCGCCGCAAGAAGCTCTGCTGCGTGGACAAGGCCAACGTGTTGGACACCAGCCGCCTCTGGCGTGCCGTCATGCACCGCCTGCAGGCCGAGTATCCCGAGGTGGAGTACAGCGAGATGTTCGTGGACAACTGCGCGATGCAGGTCGTGAAGGACCCCAGCCAGTTTGACGTCATCGTCACCGAGAATATGTTCGGCGACATCATCTCCGATGAGGCTTCGATGATCACCGGCTCCATCGGCATGATCCCCTCGTCCAGTCTGGGCGACGGCACCCGGGGCCTGTATGAGCCGATCCACGGCTCTGCTCCCGACATCGCGGGCAAGGACATCGTCAACCCCACCGCCTGCATCCTCTCCGCCGCCATGATGCTGCGGTATTCCTTCGGCATGACCGAGGAGGCCGACGCCATCGAGAGCGCGGTGAACAAGGTGCTGGACAAGGGCCTGCGCACCGCCGATAATATGAGCGAGGGCTGCACCTGCCTCGGCTGTACCGCAATGGGCGATGCCATCCTCGCGGAGATCTGAAGCCAGAGCAGGCAATGTACGAGCGCCGCAGACGGCAGAGCACAATAGGCTGTTCCGGCAGGCACTGTTTTTATCGCAAGGCAAGAAATTAGTGCAACATTCAAACAGCATATTTGCGATATGCAATTCAACGCTGTTGCGGTTGCATTAAAAAGTTGAATTGCTATGAAACTTGCGATAAAATAAAATGCGCCGCCGTCTCTCACGATTTTGTGGGAGGCGGCGGTTTTTGTATCCCAGAGATAAAAAGTATGTCTTATAATTTTAACAAAATGCCAAAATCGAAAAAATAGGGTAGATAATATTGACGAAAGTTGCCCGAAAATGTATTATTGTGATATGGAGGCAGAACGCTTCCTGAATTATAAGGAGGAATTTTTTATGATGTTGCGGTTCAGAAAAATGATGGCAGTCCTGTTGGCGGCGGCGCTGACACTGACGATGCTTACTGCCTGCGGCGGCGGTGGCAGCGGAGCAAGTGTCGATGCCAAAGTCAAGTTGACAAATGATATAAATAGTATTTTGCCGGAGGGCTACCCGAAGGTCGAATATGACAAGACGCTTGATCAGGTGGCGGAAACTATCCAAGCGTCATACATTAAAAATAAGGACGATACTAACAAGATTTTGAAAGAAAGTCATAAGTGGATGATAAAAGTAGAAATCGATGAAGAAACTTCGGATGAAGCAAAAGCGGTCGCTGAAGAGGTTGAAAAATATATGGTTTTGGCAGACCCGAAGAACTATGATTGGGGCATTGGCTATTACATCGAGACGAAAAAGGATAAAGATAATAAAGTGACCGGTAAGGACATTTATGTCATGCTGGCAAGGAAAGATAAAACGAAAAAGTAACTGGCCATATATGATTGAGCAATAATAGAACCGCCGCCTCTCACAGTTTTGTGGGAGGCGGCGGCTTTGTATTGTGCTTTGCAGGATTTTGTGTTATTCTGTAACTAATGCCAGCAATGGCAGGAAAAAGGCGCTGTGTCTAAAACGCAGGCGGCTGACTCCTTACCGGCACCTAAGCGCCGGGCAAGGCAGTTTTTCTTGAAGTTGCCACTCCCCGGATGCTCAAGGGCAGGAAGGGGGTGTGGTTCATGACGTTCTCCGATGTTGCAATTTTACTGACGCTTCTTGGCGGAGCAATTTTTGTTACATTTCAGATCACATGGACGATCGCACATGAGAACCATGACGATAAAAACGCAAGAAAAAATGACCGCCTCACAGTTCCCCAACTTGGTCGGTCATTTTCTCTTGACTAATCTGGTAAGGAGCTAGTCGTTTTGCAGACACAGCGCCTTTCTATATGTAGTATAGTCAAATTTCTTTGGGTTGTCAAGCGGGGTCGGCATCCTGCGCAGACAAATACAATGTTTGCAAATTCCGCTTTCGGCCTTAAAGTGTGAAATAGATTCATTTGACAAATCAAATTATGTAAACTATACTAAGTCCTGTCTTTAACGATGAAAAAATACCCCGTGTGCCGGGATGGATAAAAAGAGATAGGATGGGAAAACCGATATGCTGACACTGGATAAGATCTACCACGCCGCCTTTGTCCTCAAGGATGTAGCACGCAAGACAGACCTCATCGAGGCCCCCAAGCTCTCGAAGGACTGCCAGCTCTACCTCAAGACCGAGAACCTGCAGGTGACCGGCAGCTTCAAGGTGCGCGGCGCTTATTATAAGATCAGCCAGCTTTCCAAGGAGGAGAGCGACAAGGGCGTCATCGCCTGCTCGGCAGGCAACCACGCACAGGGCGTGGCACTGGCCGCTACCCGCCGGGGCATCCGGAGCATCGTCTGTATGCCGGACGGCGCACCCATTATGAAGGTGGAGAACACCAAGAACCTCGGCGCGGAGGTCTGCCTCGTGCCCGGCACCTATGACGATGCCCACGACAAGGCCGTCGAGCTGCAGGAAGAAACGGGCATGACCTTCATCCACCCCTATGACGACGAGCAGGTCATCGCCGGTCAGGGCACCATCGGCCTCGAGATCCTCGACCAGCTGCCCGATGTGGATGCCGTCATCGTGCCTGTGGGCGGCGGCGGACTCATCTCCGGCGTGGCCTTTGCCATCAAGAGCCTCAAGCCGGAGGTCAAGGTCTACGGTGTGCAGGCCGAGGGCGCACCCAGTATGTACCGCTCCCTCCACGAGCACAAATACCAGACCCTTTCTGCCGTCTCCACCTTTGCGGACGGCATTCAGGTCAAGACCCCCGGTGAGCTGACCTACAAGCTCTGCGAGGAGTATGTGGACGACATCGTCACTGTCACCGAGGACGAGACCGCAGCGGCCATCCTCTCCCTGATGGAGAACCAGAAGCTGGTGGCCGAGGGCGCGGGGGCTGTGCCTGTGGCGGCGGCGCTCTTCCACAAGCTGCCCATCGAGGGCAAGAAGGTCGTCTGCCTCATCTCCGGCGGCAACATCGACGTGAACATCCTCAACCGCGTTATCACCCGCGGCCTCGTTATGAGCGGCCGCAAGGCCAACCTGACCATCGCGCTGGAGGATAAGCCCGGCCAGCTGCAGCAGGTGGCCAACATCGTCTCCCGCTGCGGCAGCAACGTGGTGTCCGTCCTCCACGACGGCTCCGACCCCAATATGCCCATCTCCAGCTGCTTCCTCAAGCTGACCCTTGAGACCCGCGACAATGCCCAGATCGAGCAGATCCGGCAGGAGCTTGCCAAGGCGGGCTTCCAGCTGGTGGCAGAGCGCGTATAACGAATCAGAAGACGCAGAAAAGCCGCCCGGATGGGCGGCTTTTCTGCGGTTTGTCAGCCGATGATCTCGTACTGGAAATATTCGCACTTGAGCTTGCTGCCTACGTCGATCTCCGGCGGCAGGAGCGCCAGCGCCACCGGGTTCAGCTCGTCGCTCTCGATGTCGGTGCGGCGCAGGTTGACGTAATCGCCGTCAAAGCTGACGACTTCATAATACCAAGGCCCCATAGGTGAACTCCCTCTCTCGTGTCAGGTGTCGTTTTCTTTTTCCTGTTTCCGCCAGTGGTAGTACGGCCCGAGGATGCAGACCGCCGAAAGGATCATCACGGCGAGGAGGATGCTGGTGACGGTCGGGTCGTCGGAGAAAAAGCAGAACAGCACCTGTACGCCGCCTACGATAAGCTCCAGCACGCCCAAAAGCCGCTGCCAGAGGCGGCGGCCCTCTTCGCTGGACGCTTCCAGCCGCCGCGCCAGCACGCCGGGCAGCTGGACGCGGAGGACATCTGCAATGCCCCAGACGAGGAAGATAACGCCGATGACAAGATGGTGCACCATAAGCCGCGCTCCTTTCTGCGCTGTGCGCTGAACAGAAAAAACTTTTACACAGCAAGTATACCATATCCGCCGTCCCCCGGCAAGGATGGGGAACGGGCGGAATAGAATAGAAAGTTTTTGCGGAAGCCCCGGCGGCTCTTGTGGAATCCGGAAAAATATGCTATACTATTTTCCATCGATGCGCCATCGCCAAGCGGTAAGGCAGGGGACTTTGACTCCCCCATCGTAGGTTCGACTCCTGCTGGCGCAACTGTATGAAAAAACTGCACGGACTGCTGGACTTCAGCGTTCGTGCAGTTTTTCTTTTATGCCTCTGTAAAAACAGGAACGGGGGACGGCATCAGAACCGTCCCCCCTCGAAAAGCATTTGGCAGGCGTGGCGTTCTCCTGCATCTCTCAGGGCAGATGCCCTTGTCGTTACCATCGGCGTGTGGCTGCCACAAAATTGACCACCTCAAATGCTTCTCTTATCCAGTATATCATGCCGGATTCATTTTGTATAGAGAAACCGTCCCGCCAAAACGCAAAAAGCCGCCCGGCTTTCATACCGGGCGGCAATGGAGAAGAAAAATCGCAAAAGCGATGAAAATATCAGCTTACAGGATGTCGATGTACTCGCCGGCCAGAGCTTTGTTCATGCTGCGGACGGCGCAGAACTTGCCGCACATGGAGCAGGTGTCGCTGTGGTCATCCTCGGGCAGGCGGGCGTCACGGATGGCCTTTGCGGTCTCGGGGTCGAGGGCACAGGCGAACTGTGCGTCCCAGTCCAGCACACGGCGGGCGTCGCCCATCTTGTCGTCGATGTCCCGGGCGTGGGGGATGCCCTTGGCGATGTCGGCGGCGTGGGCGGCGATCTTGGAGGCCACGATGCCCTGCTTGACGTCGTCCACATTGGGCAGAGCCAGATGCTCGGCGGGGGTGACATAGCACAGGAAAGCCGCACCGCTCATGGCTGCGACAGCGCCGCCGATGGCAGCGGTGATGTGGTCATAACCGGGGGCGATGTCGGTGACGATGGGGCCGAGGACATAGAAGGGCGCGCCCATGCAGATGGTCTTCTGGATCTCCATGTTGGCGGCGACCTGATTCAGGGGCACATGGCCCGGGCCTTCCACCATGACCTGAACATTGTGTGCCCAAGCCCGCTTGGTCAGCTCGCCCAGACGGACCAGCTCTTCGATTTGGCAGACGTCGGTGGCGTCGGCGAGGCAGCCGGGACGGCAGGCGTCGCCCAGAGAGATGGTGACATCGTGCTCCTCGCAGATGTCGAGGATCTCGTCGAAGTGCTCGTAGAAGGGATTCTCATTGCCGGTCATACACATCCATGCAAAGACCAGAGACCCGCCGCGGCTGACGATGTTCATCTTCCGCTTGTGCTTGCGGATCTGCTCGATGGTCTTGCGGGTGATGCCGCAGTGGAGGGTGACGAAGTCCACGCCGTCCTCTGCGTGCAGACGCACCACGTCGATGAAGTCCTGCGCGGTCAGGGTGGCGAGGTCGCGCTGGTAGTGGATGACCGAGTCATACACCGGCACGGTGCCGATCATGACAGGGCACTCGTGGGTCAGCTTCTGGCGGAAGGGCTGGGTGTTGCCGTGGCTGGACAGGTCCATGATGGCCTCTGCGCCCATGTTGACCGCGCTCATGACCTTCTGCATCTCGATGCTGTAGTCCTTGCAGTCGCGGGAGACGCCGAGGTTGACATTGATCTTGGTGCGAAGCATGGAGCCGATGCCCTCGGGGTCGAGGCAGGTGTGATGCTTGTTGGCCGGGATGGCCACCTTGCCCTCGGCGACCAGCTGACGGATCTCCTCGACGGTGCGGTACTCCTTCTTGGCGACCGTCTCCATCTGGGGCGTGACGATGCCCTTGCGTGCGGCATCCATCTGTGTGGTGTAAGTCTGCATGGTTCAAATCCTCCGAAATACGCTCTTTATTTATCCTGTACGGCGTCTGGGACGCCGTGCATCCAGTTTTCGACCCCTGTGCCGCCCAAGGTGTGGTCCAGCGGGCCGGAGCCTTGGCCCAAGTCGAGCTGAGCGTTCAGCGCGTCGGTCAGATAGGCCTTGGCCCGGGCGATGGAGTCCGCCAGCCCGAAGCCCTTGGCGAGGTTTGCCGCGATGGCGCTGGACAGGGTGCAGCCGGTGCCGTGGGTGTTGGGGTTATCGACCCGCTGCCCCGGGAACCAGAGCAGCTGCCCGTCCCGGAGCGCCAGAAGGTCATCGGCGTCGGTGTCGCTGTGGCCACCCTTCAGCAGGACGTTGCAGCCATAGCGGCCGGCGATGGTCTGCGCGGCGCGTACCATGTCATCGCGGCTATGGATGGCCATTTCGGCCAGAACTTCCGCCTCGTGGCGGTTGGGGGTGATAAGCGCCGAGAGGGGGAACAGCTCCCGGCAGAGGGTGCGCACAGCGTCCGAGGCGATGAGGTCAGAGCCGGAGGTGGCTACCATCACGGGGTCTACGACGATGTTCTCCGCCTTGTAGAAGCGGAGGCGCTCGGCGATGGTCTCGATGAGCGGGGCCGAGGACACCATCCCGATCTTGACCGCGCAGGGGCGGATGTCGGTGAAGACAGCGTCGATCTGCTGGGCCAGAAACGCGGGGCTGACCTCATAGATGCCGGACACGCCGGTGGTGTTCTGGGCCGTCAGGGCGGTGATGGCGCTCATGGCGAAGACGCCGTTCATGGTCATGGCCTTGAGGTCGGCCTGAATGCCGGCGCCGCCGCTGGAATCGCTGCCCGCGATGGTAAGTGCAGTTTTCATGGGTTTGCTCCTTTATCGCAAGTCAAGAAATTCGAGCAACATTCAAACAGCATATTTGCGATATGCAATTCAACGCTGTTGCTGTTGCATTAAAAAGTTGAATTGCTATAGATGATCTGTTCCGCCAGCGCCTTCAACTCCCGGCACTCGGCTTCGATGTCCTCGGCACCGAAGATGGCACTCACGAGGGCCACGCCGTCTGCGCCAGAGCCTTTCAGCTGGAGGATGTTGTCCTTATGGATGCCGCCGATGGCGACGACCGGCACATCCACAGCGTCGCATATCTTTTTCAGCTCGCCCTCGGGCAGGACGTCCACATCCGTCTTGGTGTGGGTGGAAAAGGCTGCGCCGACGCCGAGATAATCCGCGCCGTGGGCCACGGCCAGCCGGGCCTCCTCCACCGAGTGGGCCGACACGCCAAGGAGCATATCGGGGCCGACTTTGGCCCGGACATCGGCTGCGGCCATGTCCTCCTGCCCGACGTGGATGCCGTCCGCATGGCACTGGATGGCGATGTCCACGTTATCGTTGATGATGAAGGGGACGCCATAGCTGCGGCAGAGGGCAGAAAGCTCCATGGCTTCCTGTAAAAATGCCGCATCGTCCAGCTCTTTTTCCCGCAGCTGGACGCAGGTGACGCCGCCCTTCAATGCATCCTCCACCTGCTGGCGGAGGGTCTCGCGGCCCGTCCATGCCCGGTCGGTGACGGCGTAGAGAAGCATGGTGTGTTTATCGCATTTCATAGCGTGCTCCTTCCTCGAGCTGCTCGGGGGTCATGTTGTAGATGGCGTCGATGATATAATTGCGGTAGGTGGCGCTGCCGTCCAGCTTCGTAAGGCGGCTGTGGGCCACTTCACCCGCAAGGCCCATGGCGCAGACAGCCGCCGCCGCAGCCTCCAAGGGCCTGTCGGGGTTGGCGGCGCAGAAGGCCGCCGTCAGGGCCGAGAGCTGACAGCCGGTGCCGGTGACGGCGCTCATCATGGGGTGGCCGTTGCGGATGCAAAACGCCCGCTGGCCGTCGGCTACGATGTCGATGGCCCCGGTGACGGCGATGACCGCCCCAGTGCGGGCCGCGAAGGACTTGACGAAGGCCACGGCCCGGTCCAGAGTCTCTTCCGTGATCTTGTCGGATGCGTCGGCGTCCACGCCCTTGGTGGTGCCGCTGCCCACCGCCAGTGTCCGCATCTCGGAGATGTTGCCCCGGATGACGGTAGGCTTTATCTCCCGCAGCAGCCGCAGGGCCGTCTCGGTGCGGAGATGGGACGCTCCCGCGCCCACCGGGTCCAGCACGACGGGCCGGCCCAGCCGGTGGGCGGTATGGCCCGCCAGAAGCATGGAGGGGATGGTACGGCTGTTCAGAGTGCCGATGTTCAGGTTCAGCCCGGCACACAGAGAGGTGATGTCCTCTACCTCGGCGGCATCGTCCGCCATGATGGGGGACGCGCCGCAGGCCAGCACCATGTTGGCGCAGTCGTTGACGGTGACGTAGTTGGTGATGTTATGGACGAGGGGGCTTCGGGCCCGGACGTTGGCGAAGATGCTCTGGAACATGGGTCGTGTTACTCCTTCCGCTCAGCTCAGGCTGGCCTGCATGGCGCGGAGGGCGCCTGCACGGGAAAGTGCGGCCAGCAGCACGCCTGCGATGACCGCGCCGCCTGCGGTAGAGACGAGGAAGGGCACGATGTAGGCGTAGAAGGCGATGTCACCGGCGCTCTTGCCCATCAGCAGGATGGCGACGGGATAGGCGCACAGACCGCCGAGGATGGAGGTGCCGAACACCTCGCCCACGAGGGTGGGCAGCAGCTTCTTCGTCTTGTGGAAGACGAGGCCGCAGAGCAGCGCACCGAACATACTGCCCGGGAAAGCCATCAGGCTGCCCAGACCCAGCAGGTTGCGCAGCAGGGAGGCCACGAAGGCTACGCCCACGCCATAGTAAGGCCCCAGCAGGACGGCACAGAGGATGTTGACCATATGCTGGACGGGGGCGCATTTGCTGCCGAAGACGGGGAAGGAGAAGACGCTGCCCACGACGGCGAGGGCGCAGAACATACCGGCCAGCGCCAGCTTTTTTGCAGAGTAGTGTTTCATGATGAGTGCTCCTTTTCAATAAAAATATCATGCGGGAGCAGACAGACCGCCGCCCCCGCACACGAACAGAACCGGCACCCGCGCAGATGCCAGAAACGGAAGAAGCGGTCGAGGCTCATTGGCCTCCTCTCACGCCGGAACACGGCTTCCCATCGCAACATATAACCCAGACTCAGGGCGCTCCCCCTCAGCCGGGGACAAAAAACAGGAGACGCCCTCTGCGGCGTCTCCTGTAAAAATCCATAAGCAGCGTTATGACTTCCTACGGCGGCATTATCCGCATCAGGTGCAGAGGCTGTCCAAAGACAGCCTCCAAGGGTCGAAGTTTGAGAACTTCCTCTCAGCCTGCGTTTACAAGCTCCCCTGTATTTGTTTGTCGGGAGTATTCTACACCCATCGGGGAGAAAATGCAAGGGTTTTCTTTTTTCGCCGCCTGTTTTGTGGTATACTGAGGGAAAGCCCACGCGCAGAACAGCGGGCAGAAAAAGGAGATATGGCTTATGGGTCTTGTCAAAGCGGCATTGGGTGCAGCATCCGGAGTGATGGGCGACCAGTGGAAGGAATACTTTTATTGCAGCGCTCTCCCGGCGGAGGTGCTGGCCGTCAAGGGACAAAAGAAGGTCTCCGGGCGCTCTTCGAACCGTCACGGCACCGAGAACGTCATCACCGATGGCTCCATCGTGGCGGTGGCCGAGGGCCAGTGCGCCCTCATCGTGGAGCAGGGCAAGGTGGTGGACCTCTGCGCCGAGGCGGGCGAGTACACCTACAACACCGGCACCCAGCCCTCTCTGCTGAGCAAGGGTCTGGCCAAGAACATCGACGAGGTCTTTGCGGAGATCGGCAAGCGGTTCAGCTTCGGCGGTCAGGCCGCCAACGACCAGCGCATCTACTACATCAACACCAAGGAGCTGATGGGCAACAAGTACGGCACTCCCAGCCCGGTGCCCTTCCGTGTGGTGGACCAGCGGGCAGGCATCGACATCGACGTGAGCATCCGGTGCTTCGGCGAGTACAGCTACCGCATCGTCAACCCCATCCTGTTTTACACCAACGTCTGCGGAAATGTGGAAAATGAGTACACCCGCGACGCCCTCGAGGGCCAGATGCGCACCGAGATGATGACGGCGCTGCAGCCTGCGTTCGCCCGCATCAGTGAGATGGGCATTCGCTATTCGTCCCTGCCCGGCCACACCGCCGAGCTGGCCGAGGCCCTGAATCAGGAGCTTTCCGAAAAGTGGAGCAAGCTGCGCGGCATCGAGATCGTCTCCCTCGGCGTGTCCGGCGTCAAGGCCAGCGAGGAAGACGAGCAGATGATCAAGGAGCTGCAGCGCAGCGCCGCCTTCATGGACCCCACCCGCGCTGCCGCCCATATGGTGGGCGCACAGGCCTCGGCCATGCAGGCCGCGGCGTCGAACACCTCCGCCGGCCCGGCTATGGCCTTTATGGGGATGAATCAGGCCGCAGCCGCCGGGGGCATCAACACACAGGCCCTCTACCAGATGGGCGCACAGCAGCCTGCTCCCGCCCCTGCCGCCCCGGCAGCGGGCAGCTGGAGCTGCTCCTGCGGACAGACCGGCAACACCGGCAAATTCTGCACCGCCTGCGGCAAGCCCCGCCCCGAGGCGGGCTGGGTGTGCAGCTGCGGCACACACAACACCGGAAAATTCTGCTCGGAGTGCGGCAGGCCCCGCCCGGCGGCCAAGTGCCCGAACTGCGGCTGGACGCCCGCCGACCCCACGGACCCGCCGAAGTTCTGCCCCGAGTGCGGCAAGCCCTTCAGCGCCTGAAAGGGGGGCTGAACGATGGCAGAAAACACCACGAATTACCAGTGCCCGGCCTGTACCGGCCCGCTGCGGTTCGACAGCGCCAGCGGCAAGCTCTGCTGTGATTACTGCGGCTCGACCTACGATGTCGCACAGGTAGAGGCCCTCTACGGCGAGAAGCAGACACAGGCCGACAAGGCCGCCGAAGCAGCCGAAAAGGCTGCGGCCAATGGCCCGGTCTGGGGAGAGCGGGAGGCCGGAGGCCTCAGCAGCCGCACCTGCACTTCCTGCGGCGCAGAGCTGGTCTGCGGCCCCGAGACAGCAGCCACCACCTGCCCCTACTGCGGCAACCCCACCGTGCTGGGCGGACAGCTTTCCGGCAAGCTCAAGCCGGAGTACATCATCCCCTTCAAGATGGACAGGAAGACGGCCATCGAGAACCTGAAGAAGTATTATAAGGGCAAGGCCTTCCTCCCCAAAGCCTTCAAGGACGGCAACCACATCGAGGAGATCCAGGGCGTCTATGTGCCCTTCTGGCTCTACGATGGCCGGGTGGAGGCCCGGGGCGCTTACAAAGCCGAGATCAGCGAGAGCCACCGCGAGGGCGACTATGTCGTCACCACCACCAAGCATTTCGATGTGGCCCGCGTAGGCGATGCGGACTTCGTCCGGGTGCCGGTGGACGGCTCCAGCAAGATGCCGGACACCCACATGGACGCCATCGAACCCTTCGACTACAGCGCCCTCAAGCCCTTCTCCACGGCCTACCTGCCCGGCTTTCTGGCCGACCGGTATGACGAGGACGACAAGAAGTGTGCCGCCCGCGCTCTGGGCCGGATGAAGCACAGCGCCGAAGCGGCCCTCCACGGGACGCTGGGCGGCTACACCAGCATCCAGACCCTCTCGGAGCAGATCGACCCGCGGACCCTCGAGCCGCACTACGCCCTGCTGCCGGTCTGGATGCTCCACACCCGCTGGAAGGAGAAGGACTTCCTCTTTGCCATGAACGGCCAGACCGGCAAGCTCATCGGCGACCTGCCCGTGGATAAGGGCAGGGTGGCCGCGTGGTTTGCCGGCATCAGCATCCCGCTGATGATCCTGACGGCCCTGTTCATGCTGCTGTGAGAGGGGGAGACGGGAATATGAAACATTGCAAAAAACTGTTTGCCCTTCTGGCAGCGGCCTTGCTCTGCATGGCCCTGACCCTGCCGGCCGGGGCAGCCGCCCCGCTGGTGCGGGACGAATGCGGCATCTTCGACGCCGACACGCTGGCCGACCTCGAAGAGGAAGCCGAGAGCGCCTCTGAGGGCCACGGCGTGGATGTCTATTTCCTCGTGGTGGACAGCATCGGCGACGCAGACCAGCGGGAATACGCCAAGAATTATTACATCTCCAACGGCCTCGGCTATGGCGACGAGCAGAGCGGCATCCTCTTCCTGCTGGCCGTCGGCTCCCGCAAGTATGTCACCATTACCTACGGCGGGGGCGTCAC
>NZ_JAJEQL010000047.1:0-13939 GCF_020687345.1 Faecalibacterium butyricigenerans | reverse complement strand
CACGGCCGCAGCGTCTCCCCTTGCCAAGGGGAGACTATGGTGCTATATATTATATATACATTATATGCAAGCAGGGAGGCCCCAACCATGATCCTTACCGTCAATCTCGGCAACACCCACATCACCATTGGCGGCTACGAGCACGATGACCTGATATTCTGCGGACGGCTCCACACAGACCCCGCCGCCACCGTCGATGAATACGCGCTGCGGCTGGTCAATCTGCTTTCGCTCCACAGGGCCGCACCTGAGCAGATCGAGGGCGGCATTCTGGGCAGCGTAGTGCCTGCGCTGACCGGACGGGTGCTGGCAGCATTGCAGATGCTCTGCCCGGTGCGCATCCTGACCGTCGGGCCGGGACTCAAGAGCGGCATCCGCCTCCGGCTGGACAATCCCGCCCAGTTGGGTGCAGAGCTGCTCTGCGGCGCAGTGGCTGCGCTGGCGGAAGGCTCCGGCCCGCTGGTGGTCATCTCAGCCGACACGGCCATCTCCCTGATGGCCGTCAACGGGAGGCAGGAGCTTGTGGGCGGCGTCATCCTGCCCGGGCCGCAGCTCTCGCTGGCCGCGCTGGTGCAGAACACCGCTCAGCTTCCCCAGATCGACCTCTCTGCCCCCGCGCCCGCCTCTGTGCTGGGCAAAAACACCGCCGCCTGTCTGCAAAACGGCTTTGTGCTGGGCACTGCCGGGATGCTGGACGGGCTGGCCAGCCGTTTCTGTGCCGAACTCGGCCCCGAAACGAAATTCTACGCCACCGGCAATCTGCCCCGGACCATCCGGGAGGCCTGCCGCACCCCCATCCTCTACCGGGAGACTCTTATCACCGACGGCTTGTACCGCATCTGGCTGCGGAACCGCCGCTGAAGTTTTATTTGCATTTTTTGCGAGGCTGTGCTATACTATATTGTACTGGTTCACCAGTGCATATCGTGCGATCGTAGCTCAGCTGGATAGAGCGTTCGGCTCCGACCCGGAAGGCCAGAGGTTCGAATCCTCCCGGTCGCACCAAACCATGAAAATCCGAACCTTTTCTCGATAGGAGAAGGGTTCGGATTTTTTGTTTTCTTCGGAAACGAGAACAACGGCTCTTCCCTGACGGCTGTGTGCCCAAAACCTTATCAGAAAGACCGTATCACGAAGGTCACAACTGTAAGAGTGCCGTAAGGCAGGAAGGACACGATTATGAAGTACGATGCAAGAGCCTGTTCGTTCAACATGGATACCGGCTGTGTGGAGCTGCTGCTCCGGGATGGCAGAAAAGTTTCTATCGACTGCACCGGGGTCGAAGATGCACTGGATGTTACCATGGCACAGCGGACTGAATTGGACTATCTCATCTACAATGACCCGCTGGCGTATGCCGAACTGATCTTGAACGGTGAGCCGGACGAGTATCTGAGGAATGTAACAGGTAGTCACGGATTAGAGGATTGAACGCAAAAACAGGGTGCGCCCTGCCGGACGCACCCTGCAAAAATCCACACACGATAAGTAAGACAGGGAGTTCCCCAGTGCTGGGTATCCGTAAAACAGTTTTCGAGAAATGACACGGCAACTGCCCTGTCAGGATTGGTTACGAGTACCAGGCTAGGCCGAGGAAGCATCAAGTCCCATGTCTGCACCGTCAAGGTGTTGGGTATGGGGCTTTTTGCATTTCAGGAACGTGTACGCCTTTGGCAAGGTGTAACACACTAGACTTTGTACCGAAGTCGTGTGCCAAGGGTGCTGCGCCCCTTAGAATCCCTGCTCACATCGCCTGTGGGCGATGTGGATTCGCCGCATAGAAAGCTCTCACAAAGGCTCACCCCGGCTGTTTGCGGCGAGGAAAAGGCACTTCTGCGGAAGTGTAATAACCCACTATGACGCTTTCAGCCCTGCGGTCTGCAAAGTGTAGTGGGCTCTCCGAGGGGGAACGGTGGTATGGGGTTCGTTTCGGGCGAATCGCTGCGTACGTGCGTACGGAAGGTTGGTACGCACGTACGCAGTAAAACGGTCAAATTCTCGTATATATGGGTGGTCATTTGACCACGAGTGTGGTATACTTCACTTGGAAAACCAATTAAGGTAGATATAATGCACAGGGATGTGCTTTATATAATAAAAGCAGGATAAAAACGCAACGCATTTCTTCCTGAGAGATGCTAGAGCTGGTAGGTAGCCCAGCCGTCTGCACCGCACGGTGTAGGTAAGTAACCTTCCCCTCCGGGTTGTCCATTCCTGTAAGGATTTATTTCAGGAGGGTTTCGTTATGGACATTGATTCTACAAAGCTGACTGTGTTTTTTGAGGCTCCATTCTGGATTGGAGTGTTTGAGCGTATTGAGAGAAGAAAGCTTTCAGTGTGTAAAGTCGTGTTTGGCGCAGAACCAAAGGACTATGAAGTCTGGGAGTATCTGCTCAAAAATTACAGTCGGCTGCGCTTCAGTCCATCTGTTGAGACAGTTGTAAAGAAAGAGTCTGTGAATCCAAAGCGATTGCAACGGCAAATCCGAAAGGAAACAGCTGCCACAGGAATCGGCACAAAATCACAGCAGGCGTTGCAAATGCAGCGAGAAGAAAACAAGCTGGTGCGAAAAGCACTTAGCCGTAAACAACGCGAAGCAGAAAAGCAGCGTCAATTTGAACTGAAACAGCAGAAGCGAAAGGAAAAGCATCGGGGCAGATAATGCCCCTTTGCTTTTATCTGGCAGGGTTTGGGGCAGGCACGCCCCAACAAGAAGCTGTCCCAAAGGGGCAGGAAATTTTCAAGAATTGAAAATTTGTGGCCACGGGACGATTCTTGCTCTCACGAAAACCCATACTTTTTGAAAAAACGCTTTTCGCAGCCAAAGGAGGATGCACCATGAAAAAAGAGATCGAAGCCTTTGTCAACGCAGCCAACGAGCAGGAGTTGGAAGCCGCATGGAATAACCTCTCGGCAGAGGAACAGCAGATTTTCGAGCAGCTCATGGAGGAAGACTCACCCGAAGATGCACTGGCATTTTTCGCCCAGCTGTATGACGATACCCCGAAGGAGCAGGCCAGCGAAACCGTGAGCATCTCCGAAAATGAAATCTATTTCAAGCGGCAGCCCTTGACCGAAGAGCAGAAGAAGCACGGCTCCTATGTAGATGAGAACGGCAACCTCCATGTCAAGAATCTGTCCGCTTTCTGGATTCCAGAACTGACCACCACGGAGAAAGTCGGTCACACCACCTACACCGTGACCGGCAGCTATGAGGGCAAGGAATCCTTTTTGAAGAAGCTGGAGCGCATTGTTGCCAAGAACGCCCAGCAAAAATTTGAAGATGAGGGTGCAGACGAATGACAACTGCGCCTAATTCTGCTATACTTGACCCGTTAACCAATCCTGTACTGACAGTTGCTCCACAGAGTAAGGAGGACACAACAATGTCTGGAGCAACGAATAAGATCACCGCACTTTACTGCCGACTGTCGCAAGAGGACGCACGGCTCGGCGAAAGCCTGTCCATTGAGAACCAGAAGGCTATCCTTCTGGAATACGCCAAAAAGAACCACTTCCCGAACCCAGTGTTCTTTGTGGATGATGGCTACTCCGGCACGAACTATGACCGCCCCGGCTTTCAGAGTATGCTGGTCGAGATCGAAGCAGGGCGTGTAGGAATCGTTATCACGAAAGACCTGTCCCGACTGGGGCGTAACTCTGCCTTGACGGGTCTGTACACAAACTTTACCTTTCCCCAGTATGGCGTTCGCTACATTGCCATTAACGACAATTACGACACCATTGACCCGAACAGCGTGAACAACGATTTTGCGGGTATTAAGAACTGGTTCAACGAGTTTTACGCCCGCGATACCAGCCGCAAGATTCGGGCTGTCCAGAAGGCCAAGGGAGAGCGTGGAGTGCCGCTGACGGTCAATGTTCCGTACGGCTATGTAAAAGACCCGGAAAACCCGAAGCATTGGCTTGTTGACCCGGAAGCGGCTGCGATTGTGAAGCGCATCTTCTCCATGTGCATGGAGGGACGTGGCCCGACCCAAATTGCAAACCAACTGTGGGTGGACAAAGTTCTGACTCCCACCGCCTACAAGCTGAGCCATGGCCGGAGTACAAACGCACCTGCCCCGGAAGACCCTTACCGCTGGGATAAAAGAGCAGTAAGTTTGATTCTGGAACGCCGGGAGTACACTGGCTGCACAGTCAACTTCAAGACCTATACTAACTCTATCTGGGATAAAAAGAGACATTTGAATCCTGTGGAAAATCAGGCTATCTTCCCGGATACACATGAGCGCATTATTGACGATGCTGTGTTTGAAAAGGTTCAGGAGATTCGCAACCAGCGTCACCGCATGACCCGGACAGGCAAGAGCAGCATTTTCTCCGGTATGGTCTACTGCGCTGACTGCGGTTCCAAGATGCAATATGGTTCGTCCAACAACAGGGACTTCAGTCAAGACTTCTTTGATTGCTCTCTGCACAAGAAGAACGGGAGCAAGTGCAAGGGACACTTCATCCGAGTAAAGGTTCTGGAAGGACGTGTACTGAGTCATGTTCAGCGGGTGACGGACTACATTCTCCGTCATGAAGACTACTTCCGCAAGGTCATGGAGGAGCAGCTTCGGGTGGAAAGCACCGAAAAGCTGACCGTCCTGAAGAAGCAGCTTGCCCGGAATGAGAAGCGGATTGCAGACCTCAAACGGCTGTTCGTGAAAATCTACGAGGATAACGCCAGCGGAAAGCTGAGCGATGAACGCTTTGACATGATGAGCCAGAGCTACGATGCCGAACAGAAGCATCTGGAAGAGGAAGCACGCTCTATCCAGCAGGAAATCGAAGTACAGGAACAGCAGATCGAGAATATTGAGAAGTTCGTCCAGAAAGCGCACAAGTACGTTCATATTGAAGAACTCACCCCTTATGCTCTCCGTGAACTGGTGTCGGCCATCTATGTGGATGCCCCGGATAAGTCCAGCGGAAAGCGGGTGCAGCACATCCATATTAAGTATGATGGGCTGGGGTATATCCCTCTGGATGAACTGGAAGCAAAAGAAAAGGCGTGACCGGAGTCACGCCAAATCTTCCCCATTTAGGGAACTTTTGCAAATACTGTTTTATGGGAACTCTGCTAGCGGGAACTTCCTGTTTTTCTTTGCCGGAGATGTGAGCCTGCTCCGCCTGCCACGCAGCAAACTCGCGCTGGCCTTCCTCGCTGTTCCAGCAGGCAAGGATCGCCGGATAGAATGCCCGTGCCAGACGTTCGATGGCTTCATCGGGATACGGGGAAATGTTTGTGGACTTTTTCTTTTTGTTCAAACGCACACTCCTTTGGACTTCCGTTGACAGCATACAATGGGCCTGTTTGTTATGCTGTCTGCTCATCCTCTGCGAGCGCAGATTCCAGAGAATCAAGGTACTCCTTGTGCTTGTGGATGATTTCGAGAATGACTTCTCGCTGTGCTGTGTCTGGCATAGTTCTCAGAAGATAGTCAAACTCTGTGCGGAAACGTGTTGTAACGTGTTCCAGTGCGACATAATCATGCCGCACTTCTTCCGGGTAAGCATCGCTGTCGTAAACCGATTCGATTTTCTGAAACGGCATCACAGGTGCCTTTCCCGGTTCCCGGATGATGCCATCGGCATCCGGCTTCGGTTCAACCTTCAGTTCCGGGTGCAGGATTTCCTGCAAGGTCTGTGCGCGGGCATCATAGTTGGCTCGTGCAAGGCGGTGCATATCAGACTTGCTGACTTTTACCTGTTTGTTCAGAATCTTCTCCCGCATACCGGGAATCAGGGATTCAGCAATTTCAACGCCTTTCATGTACTTCGATGCACGAAGTACAGTTGCCTTGCTTACACCATTTTCCTCTGCGATTCGTTCGCAGGTTTTTATGGCTTCACCGGAGTTATCAGTTTGAGAACTCCGGTGAAATCGGCCATTTTCATCATGCGATTCTTTGCGGGCTTCGCCATGAGAGGATTTTTCCGCTTCATATTGCTTTCCGATGAGGAACAGCTTCTGCTCCGGGGTAAGATTACGCCGCCCCAACTGATTCTTGCAGATCCATGCGAGGACTTCTTCTCTGCTTTCAAATCGGAGCGGCATGGTGGAAAAGCAAATCTCCGGGTGCTTCTGGAGGATGGCATAACGATTGTGGCCGTCAACGAGGGTGTTGTTCCAGACGATCAAAGGAGAGAGCAGCTTGCCTTCCTTGAGGATGTTTTCTTCAAGCTGCCTGTATTCATCGTCCGTCAGCGGCGGAATCTGATTCTGGAACTCCGGGTCGATTTTCAGATTGATCATACGCACACTCCTTCTCTCTCGTGATGCTGCGTCTGTTTTTCCTCCCGGAAGAACAGGGCAACATTCTGTTTTGCATCTTTCAGCTTGAGCAGCTCGGACTTGGCTTCCTTGTACTGCTCATAGAACTGTGCCTTTTCGGAAGCAAGAGCGCAGTATTCCGATTCCAGCTTGTTCGGACTGGGCAGGCTGGTGATGTTGTTTGCCTTGAGATAGGCCGCTGCCGCCCGGTATGCTGTCAGCTCTACACGATGTTGTTCTTCAAAGGCTGCGGGGGATTTGGCAGCGTTCCGTTTCTGCGCAAGCGGTCGGTATTGCTTGTAGGCAGCAGCGTGGCTGCGCAGCGTCTTGTTTTCTGCCATGCGGGTTTCGAGGTCTTTCACTACGGCCAGCGATTCATGGAACTTGGTGTCAAGCTCTGCGATTCTCTGGTCGAGTGCGTCCTCGTTGAGCAGACCTTTATCCTGCAAGAGAATCAAGATCTGTGCCATGGTCTTGAGGTTGTGCTTCTTCGCCCAACGCTCGTAGCCGATGCCCTTACCCTGCTTCAGCTTCGCCTGAATATCGATCAGTTTCCCGATGCGGTCAGACTTGGACTGGATAGTGCGCTTGCGTTCGGTATTGGCTTTCAGAGCGGCAAGCACAAGTTCTTTCTCGAACTTGTCACCGATGCTGCGCGCCCGGATGAACTTTGTCCTTCCAGCAGGCAGATAGCTGAGCCGTCCACGGCTTTCCTTGACGGTAATGCCGTACTGCTGCAAGAGCCTGTCCGAGAAATCTTCAAAACTCGTTGCAACATTGAGAACCTCCGAAATCTGTCTCCGCAAGACTTCTTTTGCGGTTTCAAACTTCGTTTGTGTGGGCTGCTGACCTGTTGCGAGCAGGGCAGCGTTTTCATGGTCGAGTTTCAGTTGACCTCGCTGTTTCATCCAGTATTCGCGCTCGCTCACACGAACCTTCGAGCCGTTGAGCAGGTCGATCTGGTACAGTCCAGCACCTTCGCACAGCTCCATGACCTCGACACGCAAGTGCCGCATGGTCTGGGCCGTGCTGGAGTGCTTCATACCCTCACACCAGTCGCGGGGCTTTTGCATATAGGGCTTGCGTTCCACTTCTCGCATTCGGATGCTGCCGATCACGATGTGGACATGGATGTTTCCCGAATGGTTGTGCCCATCGGGGTGAGTGCAGACGATGGCGGGATGACCGGGGAAGTTTTCTTCGCAGAATTTCAGGCCAAGTGCCTGTGCCTTTTCCATGGTCAAGCCGTTGTCGGCTGCATCTCTTGGGTCAAAGCTGATGATATACTGGTGGCTTTTAATATCACCATGCTGGGTGTTCTTGCCATACTTGCGGTTTGCCAGCAGACAGGCCGTTGCAAATGAGAAATCACCGCACTCAAGGGTGTCGAGCAGGTAGGATTCCCGCAGCTTCGGCTTGCCCTGTTCATCCAGAAGCTGCTTTCCGGTGAACTCATCGTGTTGGTAGATCAGGTACGCTTCAATGGCGGTGTAGTCCGAGTTCTTAGAGGCGATATGCTTGAGCGTTGCCATACAGTTCACCCAGAACTTTCTCGGCGTGCAGCCGAAATGCGGTCAGGTCTGCAAGTTCGTCAAGGAGTTTCGCCCGGATCTGTTCGGTGTCTGCACCGCCGGAATTGAAGTGCCTTGCAAGCTGGTTCAGGTTGCCGCCCACCTTGCTGCACTGAGCAAGCAGGGTGGAAACAGCGGTCAGGGTTTCTTCACCGCCGCCGGCAACGATGACCGTTTTCTCGATTTTGACGTTGTGAATGGCTCGGCGGATAAAAGTGGAGAGGGAGAGATTCAGGAGTTTGCAAGTGAGTTCCAGTGACGCTTTTTCCTCCGCTGTCACACGGAACTTGATGATGTGCGTTTTGTTGTTCGGCGTGTCGTGGCGCTGGGAATTGCTAGGGGTCAGTTGAACATTCGTTTTGGTCATTGTACCTCCTGTCTGTTCGATAACTCCTCGGTGAAGTTATGTAAGCACGACACGCCGTTGCTGTTCGCACCGTCAGGTGCGAACCATGAGCAGGGTTTGGGGCAGGCACGCCCCAACAAGATCACTTCGGAAATGCAGGTGCATTGAAGAAGTGAAGTCCCGATGGAGCACAACATTTTCAAGAATTGAAAATTTGTGGCCACGGGACGGTTCTTGCTCTCCACTGCTGCGCTCAAAACGTATTTCCGAAAGTTGTTTCCGAATTGTTAAGACGCAAAAATAAGTAGAGAGTTCCACTGCTCATATATGTGAATCGCCGTTTGCCCCGAACGAAGTTCCTGCCCCTGTTTTGCAGCGGCGTTGACTAGAGAGCCGGTATCACGTTCGGTCGGCTCATGAAATTTTCAAGGTGCAATCTTCCCCGGAAAAGAAAAATACCGCCCACGCAGTACAGGCGAAGGATTTTGTCGGGTGAAACAGACGGCAAAATGATCGGGTGTGTTGCGGGGCGGTAAATCTTCGCAGGAAATAAAACCGCACAGAATCGTTTCTTTACAGAAATCTCTGTGGATTTGTTGGGAATGATAACATAAGTACGAATGCGTGTCAACACTTCAGGATAATGAATACATCAGATGAACGAAACACACAAAGTACAAGCGAAAGCAAGGCTGCGTTTTAGAAGAATGTTTTAATTTTCGCAGTTCAGGCGGACTTGGACGGTAAACACACCGTCCTTCTTCTTTGTGTAGAAGTCGCCATGGTTCTCTTGAACGATACGATTTATGTTCTTTAGTCCGTAACCGTGATACTCTCCGATGCGGATGCTGCGAACGGTATCGCTGTATGGATTCTCAAGCCGGTAAAAGAGACTGCGATACTGCTTGCGCAGCTGTAGATGAATGATTCGCTGTTCTGCTGGCAAGTCGCAGCAGGCTTCAATGGCATTGTCAAATGTGTTTCCGATGATGATGCTCAAAGACAACGATGAGATCGTCAGAACTTCAGGAATCGTCACATCCAGTTTGACTTTGATGTTATTCCTTTCCGCAATTCGTAAGTAATAATTCAAAAGAGCATCAACAACAGGATTTCCGACAGCAGAAATATTTGTGGAACGCTCAAAAACATTCGTGGCGGCCTGTGCGATCTTGTGAAGTTCTTCGGTATCACCGTGTTCTGCAACTGCCTGCATCGCCAGAATGTATTTCTTCACATCATGCTGTAGAGAACGGACTTCTTCCTGACGTTCTTTGAGCTGCTGGTAGTATTCCATTTGAAGGTTGTACTGCTGCTCATTGAACTTGACTTTGAATTTTTCTAGCTCATTTTCCCGGAGAGCTTCCACATAGAACACGATCAGGATGTTTATAAGGAGAAGTACAGCCATAAGGCCGACCATATAATCAGGGAAATAATCATCCGCAGCATGATACTGTGCCACATAACAGACCGCGATACTTGCGATTTGAATCGCAATGATCGGCAGCAGCCATAGGATACGCAGAGCATTTCCTTTTCGGCTGAAAAAATGTGAGATCAGGACTACGAGTGGAATTTGAATCAGGTTTGAAAAAACAACATAGACCAACCGTGCTGCCCCAGCCTGCATTAGAATGTCGGTATCCGGGATACGCAGCCCAATCAGAAGCATTGCAAGCACTTCCACCAAAGCAATCAGTGTGAAGAAAGCTCCGCTTGCAAAAACCGCCTGCCACGGTCGAACCTCATAGAACAGCAATGCAAGGAAAAATCCGCCAACTAAAAGATAGATCGTGCGCTGCGTCACCCAATCCGGGAATAAACTCAAAGCACACTGCCCAGCAATCAAGAGTGCAACATAGGCATAGAACCACCTTGAGACGGGCTCCTTTTTGGGAAACAGCCGACCGATAAAAAGCAGCAACAGGGCAATGTTGGCAAAGCTCCCTGCAAACTCAACGAAATAATAAAGCATCATCTTCCCAAATAAGCGTTGAAGATCTGATTGAACTCCTGACGCTTCCTCCTGCTAATCGGCAGCTGATGTCCGCTGGAAAGAAAAACAGCGGTTCCCGTAGCGTAAACAATGTGTTCCATGTTGACGAGATAACTTTTGTGTGGTGACACAAAGCACCGTTTGGGAAGTTGCTCCAAGGCTTCAGGAATGCTCATTCGCAATGTAAGGTCTTGCTCCTTACAGTGAATCAGAACTTTATGTCCGTGGCTTTCCAGAAAGTAAATGTCCGATGTTTCCAAGGACATGGTAACACCATCGTATTCGATCGTGAAATGTTTGGAGTTCAGTTCCTGAAGGACGGCATCCATTGCCGCAGCGAACAGCGTCTGATCCAAAGGTTTGACAAGGTAGCGGAATGCAATGCCATATCCCTGCACAGCGTACTCATGCCGCTTCGTGACAAATACCACCAAAGGATGCTTCTCCATCTGAATCAAAGACTGCGCCAGCTGAAAACCGTTGGATGGCATCTCGATATCGAGAAGAAGCAGATCAAAGGATTTCTTCTGCATTTGCAATTCGCTCAGAAGTTCGTTTCCATCCATGTAAGTTTCAATGTCAAAGCAGCCTTGCACATCGTACTGCTGGACGCTTTGAACAATGCCATCAAGGTCTGATTTCTCATCATCGCAGACTGCAACGTGGTACTTCAGCATTTCGACAACCTCCACAAAATAATGTCCTGCTACTATTATAGACTGTGCAAAGGCTCCTTACAAGTAGCCTGACCTACCACTTTTGTCACCAGAACGACCAGTTTTGCCAAACCTCTTGATTTTGCTGAAATTTATGATACAGTGAAGCAAAAATCAGAAGATAAGGTGGCGCAACTGCAATGTGGGAACGCACGCTGTCTCAAAAATCAGTCCGTCTTTTCTGCGAGCAAAAAGTGATAGATGAAGCAAAGGCGGATGCGTATGTCTATGGGTACGAGTTGCTCATATCATCTGTTGTGAGCGTTCTGCTTGTTGTTTTAATCGCTGTTGTGTGTGGTGATGTGCGGTACGCACTTTCATTTTTGATTGGGTTTATCCCACAGCGAATCTACATTGGCGGATACCATGCAACATCGCACACCAGATGCTATTTGGCATTCTCCGGACTGGCACTTATCTGCATTTTGCTAAGTAAGGCAATCGCAGCAAATCACCTTTTCCGTATCCTGACAACAGTAGCTCTTTTGGGCATCTCTATCTTTCTCTCACCTATCGAAGCAAAGAATAAGCCTTTAAGTGAAAAGAAGCGGTCAAGTTACAAGATGGTCGCATCTGTTCTTTCGTCAATAGATTTCCTGCTTGCCATTTTTAATGTGCTTCCGTATACACGTCATGTAGTTTGCTACTATCTCTCCAAATGGGTATTGATTGTATTCTCAACAATTCCTTTGGTTCAACAAAAATTTAATGCCAACTTTTGTAGATAGGGAGGTGATAACATGAAAAAAAACAAATGGGTGCTGCTTCTTATCGCTTTTGTTGCATTTTTGGTATTGGTTTATTTTATTGGTGCTTGCCTTAATGCAACGGCAGAGGCATTGACAATTATTTCTCTCTGCATCGGCATACTGGTCATTTATTTAGTCGTAAAAGCAATCAAATCAAAATAAGGAAAGGAAAATGTGATCATGGAACATGGAGAGTTCTTTATACAAAGGCCAATGGATTGGGCTTTTATATGAGTGGAACTACCGTCGGTATTGGCCCGGATTTAATAAAAAATGTTTCAGGAACGGATTACTACACGAGCTATTCCGATAACATCGAACGAAGCTGCCCATTTTCAACGACAGCACTAGTTCCAGAACAAAGTATATATAATACAACCTATACATATGACTTCTATGATGTTGGAACTTATCTTGATTGCAGCGTTGGGTGTTATTTTGGAGTGGTTGGCTCAAGCAAACCAATCTATTGGAGTGCAACTACACAAGTCACTATCCCGAAATTATGATTCTGACCAGCTATGGATGAAATTGTTTTTGAACCCAGTGATGTCAATATGTTAGCAGCTTTAGGCATCGTCGAAAGTGTAAAGTTGTTTCCGTTTATGTTATCAATGGGAGAACTTCAATATGCTTGCGATTCAGAATATCGTTGCAAACAATTCGTGAATTGCCTTTCAGAATATTATCCTGACAGCCAAATTGAAGCTAGACAACTGTGGTCGAAATATCATGGTACAGCGAATGCGGTTCAATGTGATATGATAAATCATAAGCCACTGCGTGTTTGGGTCAGGAGTTCTGCCGATTGTTGGTGCGGCATTTATTATATTTGTTACTATGCAGCAAAGTATGGTACAAATAGAATTTTGCTTGCATCCAGAGAAGGTCTGAAAGAATTTATGGAAGGGAAAACCGATAAGATCTCACAAAAGTATTTGACGGAAGAAACTATTACCGAGTATGCCAAAAGATGGGGAAAGTTATTAAACGAAAACACCTCCATGCGTATTTGGCATGCGAACGATGTTAAAAGCGTTAACATAGATTATTTCGACCAGAGAATTATTAGTTTAGTATCGAGAATTCCTATTTCGGTTGGTGAACTTACCGCAGACGCATTAAAAGCGATTTCTGCGCCGGTAAGTGACTGGTATGTCATGAAACGCATAGAAGCACTTTTGAAAAAGGGTGTTCTTCAAGTCGTTATTCCAAACAAAATCTTTTATAATACCATCGTCCAGCTAAACGAAGAATAAAGGAATCCGAGCAAGTCGGCCCAACAGTCACCTCATTTCAACGAGAGGGGTGGCTGTTGGGTCAATTGTTCAAAAAGAAAAACTGAAGATAATAAAAAGTCTTGATTTCTCCATCAAAACATGGTATATACATTATACGAAACAATGTTTTGAAAGAACGTTTCACCGTTCAATGATGTGGAATGAGAGGTGTCCGCCATAACCGCCGTGATTTACGCCCGCTATTCCAGTGATAACCAGCGCGAAGAATCCATTGAGGGTCAGATTCGTGAATGTACGGCGTATGCCGAGAAAAATGGCATCACTATCGTCAAGCACTACATTGACCGTGCCATCTCTGCTAAGACGGACAACCGCCCGCAGTTTCAGCAGATGATCAAGGACAGCGACAAGAAGCTGTTTGATATTGTACTGGTCTGGAAACTTGACCGTTTTGCCCGGAATCGCTACGATAGTGCCCGGTATAAAACCCAGCTGAAGAAGAACGGTGTCAAGCTCATGTCAGCTACGGAGATCATCTCCGAGGGGCCAGAGGGTATCATTCTGGAATCGGTTCTGGAGGGCTATGCAGAATACTACTCTGCCGACCTTGCCGAAAAGGTTGTCCGTGGACAGACAGAGAACATCCTGAAAGGCCGCTGCAACGGTGGTCGTGGAACGTTTGGATATACGCTGGATTCCGAGCGGAAATTTCACATCGACCCGCTTGCCTCCCCTTTCGTGCTGGAATCGTTCACGAAGTATCGGGATGGCCTTACGATGAAAGAGATTCGGGACTGGTTGAATGAAAACGGCATCAAGAACCCGGTCGGAGGCGAATTTACTTACAACAGCGTGGAGCACATGCTCAAAAACCGGCGTTATATCGGAGAACTGAAATTCCGGGATGTGGTCGTGCCGGATGCGATTCCGCCCATCGTGCCGCTGGAACTGTTCGATGATGTGCAGGAGAAAATCGCCAAAAACAAAAAAGCTCCTGCCCGGAGAAAGGCAGAGGATGATTACCTGCTCACCAC
>NZ_JAJEQL010000046.1:0-14193 GCF_020687345.1 Faecalibacterium butyricigenerans | reverse complement strand
TGATTTGAAATAACCTGTATGCGAAATTGTTCTTTTTCATCCTCGGTCATCTCAAGTGGAACGCCGTGCAATGTGTCTACAATATAGGACGAAATTTTAGCGAAGTGCTCGTCAAAATCAGTGGTATTCAAATTTTCTTCCTGATTCACTTCACTCTGCATGTACGGTCACCTCACTTTCCTTTTTTTTAGGCATAAACCAATAAAATATAACACAAAATGCTAAAGCAAACACAACACCAAAAACATTTTGACTCACTCTAAGACTAACCGCTCCTTGTAGTCCATATGTCTCTGCAGCAATGGCTAAAGCACCAAATGTGTTAAATACTGCCTGCCAGCCATATTGTGCTGAAAATCCTACACCGATTCCACCAAGAATTCCTATATATGCATAGATTGACGAAGGAAGCAGAAAATATAATACTGTAAAACATATAACACCTGCAATATTTCCGACAATCCTTTTACGGACTCTGTAGTGCATATCTTCCATAGACGGCAAAATCACGGACATGGCCGCAATACCAGCCCACATTGCACGTGGCATATTACAAAGTTCTGCAATGCAAAGGACAATCGGTACGCATAAAATCTGACATATCTGCCATTTTGTTCTGGAAGAAGTGATATCAAATTCTTGTATCAGATCTTTCAGATTTCTTTTATAAGTTCTGTTTTTATGATTTCGATAAAATACGAAGCAGGTAAGTGCTGCACCTAAAGCCATTCCGACTAATCGCATCTGATAGCTTTTTCCCGTAACATCATAACCATATAGCAGCAGATACCCAAGAACCAATGTAGATTGATTAAACATGGATGGATTATGGCATCCGAACAGAATCAACACAGCCAGTGCCGCAATATTTAACAGCATTCCCAATACCGGTGAAAACTGATTTGCTAAATGCGGACATACAGTCATAATTACAAAGAACAAAGCCAAAAGCATCGTAGATTGTCCGGTGTGGATCCCCAGATCCGCATTCCTAAACACCATGAGACATAATAAGACTACTACACCTACAATGCTGTTCTCATTTCCAAATAGGATGCTGAAAATACTAACAAAGAAAAAACAAAATGCCATTGTAGCAGCTATCTTCACCAGATATACCCACATATGATATAGTTTTTCTTTTAGTGTTTCACTCTTTTTCAACAGGTTTTTAGAACCTGCCTGATTTAACTGCAACTCCTGATAAAATGTCATATAAATCCTCCCATCTTCTAATTCATCTTAAAACTAGATAATCTCATCTTTCTGCTTTGGCAGCTCTATAACAAATCTGCATCCACCATATTCACGGTTTTCTGCTTTGATTGTTCCTCCGGCACTATCTACAATCCGTTTTACAAGTGCAAGACCTAGGCCATTTCCTTCTGCTTTATGAGATCCATCTACCTGATAGAACTTGTCAAATATTCTGGATTTTACATCATCCTCTATTCCTGGTCCTTCATCTTCCAGAATGAACTTAACAGAATCCTGTTCTTGTTTCAGAAACATCGTAATTGTCCCCTTTGAAGGGCTGAACTTAATCGCATTATCTAAAAGATTTATCCAGATATGCATAAAAAGTCCTTCATTCGCAGTATATTTAACTTCCTCCAATTCTACCTGAAAACCAATTTCTTTTTCTGTCCATTTTGTTTCCAATGAAAGAACTGCCTGGCGGATCTGTTCATCCAGACGATATTCTGTTTTTTTCATTGGTATATTCTGATTCTCTAACTTGGATAACAGCAAAATATTACCAACCAATCCGGAAAGTCTTTGGGTGTTAAATAAGATTTTTTCTACATATCCCTCTTGATCCGGAGACAGTTCTTCTCCCTGAAGCAGCATTGTATATCCTTCAATGGCATTAATCGGGGTCTTAAACTCATGAGAAACATCAGATACAAAATCCATCTGCAGCACCTCTGTTGCACGAAGTTCTTTTGTCATAATGTTAAAACTTTGATAAGATTCTCCAACTTCTGCTATACGGCTGTTCTTTTCCAAATGCTGTTCAAAATCTCCCCGAGAAACTTCCTTCATTGCTTTACTAAGTCTTGTAATTGGTTCCAGTAACTTTGCATTAATAAAGGAAGTGATCAGCCCTGCAATCAATGTATTGAAAATCAAAAGCCAGCCAAGCACAGGTATGCTGCCCGGCAGATTAAAAAAATGATTCAAAAAAGCAAATAATAACGCAGATATGACTGTTGAAAATACAAGTGCCAGCCAGATTGCACCAGTCAGACAGGATCGGATCCGCAATCCTTTTTCTTTCTTTTGTTCCATTATTTTTTCACCACCTTGTATCCAATTCCACGCATTGTTACGATTTCAAAATCAGAGTTATCTTTCAAACGCTCCCTGATTCTTCCTATATGTACCTCTATCGTATGTGGGTCTGCCTCCGTCTCGTATCCCCATACTTCATCCATCAACTGTTGTTTTGTAAATATTCTGCCTGGCGAAGCTGCAAGCTTATATAAAAGCAAGAATTCTTTTTTAGGCAAAACAAGACTTTCCTTATCAGTTGTAACCGTCATTGCATCATAATCAAACTCTGTTGAACCGATCACAATTTTGTGTTCATTCAGTATCTGTGCACGGCGAAGCAGTGCTCCGACTCTTAAAACCATTTCATTCACATTTACCGGTTTTACCATATAATCGTCACTTCCCGAAAGAAATCCCTGGCGCATATCATCAAAGGAACCTTTCGCAGTGATCATAAGTACAGGTATCTGATATCCTGCTGAACGGAGTTCCGACACCAGTTCATAACCATCCATAACCGGCATCATAATATCAGAAATGATCAGATCAATATATTCCTTAACCAATACTTGCAACGGTGTACAAAGGGAACATAATAAAAAACTTAATAATGGACTGCCAATCTTACACAAAGTACCGCCCAAACGAGACTACGGGCGGTATTTTTGTATCATGGCGGAGAAAGGAGGAACTTCCCACGGGGGCTTGACTGAAAAGTTGAGCCCCTTTTTTCATGCCAAAAAACAGGAGGTAAATGCTTATGGCAGATGATAAAACCACAAAAACGCCGGAACAGCCGGTAACGGATAGCGGGCCGGGCAAGGAAACGTCTCCCGCTCCCCCAAAAGAGCCGGAGAAGGTTTCCGTTTCTCCGGAGCCGGAAAAAAAGACGGAACCAGAGGTAAAGAACCCGCAGGTTTCCGTCTATAACTTCTCTGAAATTATGAAGGAAAAGAAGGTCGAGGAACGGGCGGCAGCTCCCAGCGGGGAAAAGTCTGACCCGGCAAAAGAGGAGAAACCGGAAAAGCAGCCGGAGGCTCCGAAAAAAGCAGAGGAAAAACCCAAAGAGCCGGAACAGCCGAAGCGCCGGGGCCGTCCCCCGAAAACAGATAAGGACAAGGCCGCAGCCCCGAAGTCCAAAGCCCCCGCACAGAAACCGGAAAAGGCGGTCAAAAAGGAACCGGAGAAAAAAACGGCTCCAACGATACAGGCCGCTCCCGCTCCGAAAGGACCCGAAAAGCCAAAGGATGCTCCACGCCGGGGCAAGGAGCAGATCGTCTATATCAAGCTGAACGAACTCCACGCCTTCAAGAACCATCCCTTTGAAGTCCGGGATGATGAAGAAATGCGGGCTATGGTGTCCAGCGTCAAGGACAAGGGCGTGACCCAGCCCGCTATCGTCCGTCCCCGTGAGGATGGCGGCTATGAGATCGTGTCCGGCCACCGCCGCCAGAAAGCCAGTGAGCTTGCCGGATATGCGGATATGCCCTGTATCGTCCGAAATCTGACAGATGATGAAGCCATCACACAGATGGTGGAGGACAATCTGAACCAGCGTGAAGAAATCCTCCCCAGTGAGCGGGCCAAAGCCTTAAAAATGCAGCTTGAAGCCATCAAGCACCAGGGCTCCCGCACTTCGGGCCAGATTGACCCGAAGGACGCAGGTAAACGCTCCAACGAGATCGTGGCCGAGCGCAATAAGATGGCGGTCAAGCAGGTGCAGCGGTATATCCGTCTCAATGAGCTGGTTCCAGACCTGATGAAGCTGATGCGTTTATCGTTGCAACCCACACGGACCGGGAACACATTCATAATCACATTATCTACAACTCCACTGCGTTGGACAGCATCCGGAAATTCCGGGATTTTTTATTGTCCGGGCTGGCTGTGCAACGGTTGAGCGATCTGATCTGCTTAGAGCATCAGCTTTCCGTCATTGAGATAAAGCCCTATCGGGAGCGGCAGAAGCGCACACTCTACCCGCCCAAAGAAAGCAATCGTGACCGTCTATGTGGCGTGATTGACACTGTTCTGGCGGAAAAGCCCAAAGACTACGAAGATTTTCTGCAAGGACTGGAGCAGCAGGGTTATGAGGTCAAGCGTGGAAAATACACCTCCGTCAAAGGCGCACGGCAGAAGCGATTCATCCGGTTCCGCACTTTGGGCGCAGGATATAGTGAAGAAGAACTGAAAGCTGTTATCTCTGGGGAAGCCGAACACCATCCCCGGCAGAAGCAGAAGCGCATCGTACCGGAACAAAAGTTTCAGATGCTGGTGGACATTCAGGCAAAGCTGGCCGAGGGAAAGAGCATGGGGTATGCTCGCTGGGCAAAGCGATATAATCTGAAAGAAATGTCCAAGACGCTGATTTTCTTACAGGAGCATAAAATCGGCAGCATTAAAGAAATGCAGGAACGTGTGGATGCAGCAACTGCTCGCTATCACGAGTTGGGCGATTCCATTAAAGCTGCAGAAGCGCGCATGACCGAGATTGCCGTTCTGCGGACGCACATCGTTAATTACGCCCGGACACGTCCGGTTTATGATGCCTACCGCAAAGCCGGGTACAGTAAGAGATTTCTGGAAGCCCACCGGGAAGAAATCACGCTGCATAAGGCTGCAAAAGCTGCTTTTGATGAAGCTGGATTGAAAAAGCTGCCAAAGACTAAGGACTTGAGCATCGAATACGCTGAACTTCTGAAAAAGAAGAAAGAAGCATACCCAGACTACCGGAAGGCACAAGATGAGATGCAGGAGTTGATGAAAGCTCAGAAAAATGTAGAGATGTTTTTTGCAGAGGAAAAAGACACAGCCGAAAAAGAGCCAACACGATAAACGAAATCCGCCGAGGATTCTTCCCGTTTTTTTCGGGAGGATTCCTCGGCGGATTTTTGCTTTTGAAAACTGATTTCTAAGAATGTGAATTCAAAATACCAAAATTATTCAGTCAAGCCAAAAAGGTAAACCACACAAATGCAGCAGTTGCACATATCATCAGAACCAGTAGTATCGTACTTGCAAGTTTCTTCTCAATGGAAACTTTCTGATTTTTGCATAGGACAATCTGCTGAAGATTGTGAAATTCGGCTTCGCTGACATTTCCATTTAATGCTTTCCATGCAGTGCAGCGATCTGTAACCAGCAAAAAATCGGACAGCATTTCCATAAAGATGACAGCGAAAAATGCCAGAGAAAAGAACCACATCCCATTCCATTGAAGTTCTGTCAACACCCTCTGAAGGCTTGAAGGCTTTAATGACACTAACGAAATAATGTAAATCAACGTGTTGCAGAATTCTCTTGCTAATGGCCCTTTTTGTTTAAGAAAATCCATTTTCAACCCTTTCCTTACAAACGGAGTGACTTAACCACCAATGGCCTGATAGTAATCCGTTTTAGAACGAATCAAAGACCCGTTTGACTTGTATTCTTTGACAGTTTGATGGTAGCAATTTTCGAAATATGTATTCTATTTTTTCTGCATTGGAATCACCACTTTTTTGATAAAATTAGGAGCCATCACTTTCCGACAGCCATTCGTCTAGGATTCTTGATGCTATTTCAGCATATTCTTCATCTGTAGAAATAGATTTCAAATATTTGTAAAGAGTATTTTTTTCTTCTGCCGCCCCAATATAGGGGTAACCGGAATTCCCCAGCATCTCTTTTATTCAGGATTTTTCTACTGAAATCCGGATTCCAAATCCTCCCTCTGAGTATGCAATGCTTATCCATGTTTCATCTTTTCTTAGCAAAACGCCTGTCGAAACGCTTTCTGAAGCCGATGCCTCTTCAGCGTATCCTAAGGTTTTCAATTGGTCAATATATTTTTGTATTTCTTCTTCAGAGATATTATTATAAAAGATTGCATAATACCCAGCATTAGAACCATCCAATATATATTCTATCGTTCCACTTTCCGGCTCACAAATAAGCCTAGTGTATTCATTATCCGGCCAAACTGAAGTATAAATACATTTTACATCAGACGGATTGGTTCCTCCATGTGTAGCAAATTTTCCCTGACCTGAAAAACGAATGCAAAGAAAGACCAATATCAAAACTATAAAGGCAACCGCCATACTGCTAAAAAATTCCAATTTCTTATTCATTTGGCTTGCTCCATAATTCAAACGTACAAAGCCACGATTCTTTTCTTTCGGCTCTAAAGAATCGTGGCTTTTATCCCCATTATCTAATGCTTTTATTACGGAATCGTGATGTCGTAGGAAATGGAGAACTGGCCACCGTTTGCCAAAGCATTCAATGCTACAGCAGTTCCAGAAACAAATACTGTACCGCTTGTTCCGCTACTAGCTTTCCTACCGGTATCCACATCTGTACTAATCGTTTCGTCCCCGGTTGCGACTTCAGAGAAGTATTTACTTGTCGATTGGCCATTCATGGTAAGTTTGACATTTCCTGTCATACCTGTAAATTCCGGCTTTGGCGATGAGTACCACGGAACGTAAAGTTCAACATGAACCTGTACGCCATCATTCTTATCATAGGTTGCGTAGGAATTAACCCGAACGTTAGCAATTCCTACCTGCATAGCCATGCCAGGTTCCAAGCACTCGCTTAGAGGTGCATCATACCTTCCAATAACAACAGGTTGTTTGTCATCCGTTGGGGCCGCTGCAAAAGCAGAGATAGAACAAAGCGAAAAGACCATAACCACCGCCATACAAAGCGCAAGCAATCTTTTCTTCAAGGTCATTTTGAGTCATCTCCTTTTATTTTTGCATAAAATGTGACAGCATATCGAATAAGGTACTTTGCAATCACAAGAAAAGCAATCGCCATGACTGTTGCTGTCGATACAATTGTCAAGATTTCCGGTACGCTAAATTTCATAAATGTACCTCAACTCATGCTCAACTTGTTTTCAAGGAAATTATCTGCATTGGAATCACCTCCATCTGAAGCATTTATATGCTAAAGACTCCTATTATTTTTTTCATTTTCGACAGTAATAAGCATCTGTTAGTATCGTCGGTCCCCCATAAATAGTCTTTCTTTCCTATAGCTATCCCGCCTTCAAAAATGATTTTTGAAAGACGTGATTTTTTCAGACTTTCTTGAGGAAACCACATCGCTGAAACTCCCTGCGTGACGATTCCTCCAAGCTGCATATCGCTTCCACAATAAATGCACTTCATTATCTCTATTCCTCTGGAGTGGATTTATCTCCCAAAATATTGAGCATTAACACAACGCACAAAAAGAGAAACGATAAGATATAAGGTTGAACATATCCTTCCTCATATAAACACAATGTATTGCCTGATTGAACAACATTCACCTTGGTGAAACAATCTGTATAGCTATAACTTGTTTCTTCTGAGAAGGGCATCAGCTGTGATAAATCATATCGGTTCCATATAAAGAAACGTTTTGCCGTTATAATATAATATTGCTTTCCATCGGTTAGTAAAAAATCAATTGAAGACTTCGATTCGGTCGATTTACAATCAACAAGAGTTAACATAGAATTTGAAACGCTTTCAAAATTTTTATTTGATAACACTTGCAATTTATCAAAAGAATACGGAAATCTTACGATAGAAATTAGCCATAGCAATATTATAATAGCACCGAAATGTCTGAAACATTTAACAATCTTATATTTTTTAGTTCCACGCATAAATATTCCAATTACTGTATGTAAACAGATAATTATAGATTGTCATTCCAAAATTTTGATTTCCCCAAGATGTTGTGGGGTAATACTCGCCATCCGTGTAGGTGTTATTAAACTTATTTCCACTTTCCGTTATAACATACTTGGTTCCCCAAAAACTATTTTTGTGAGAAGAGTGGTTAATATCAGTCAATGTGTATTCAATTTGTTCATACTGCGAATTAAGGTTACACTGTGGAATGGTGAATTGCACGGCCGTCATAGCAAAACCAAAATATGCGAGTGCAGTTTTGGAAATTGCAAGTGCCGGAGCAGCAGGTAATGACAAGGCACCTGCTACAACTGATGCCAACCCTGCCAAATCTCTATATGTTCCATTAATATCATATTTTTTGTTTCCTGTTTCTTTCACATAATCCACATATGCTCCGCAGATTCCCGTTCCGGTTCCATCTGTATATTGGAAACGAATTCTTCCCAACCGACGCGACATTGTAGATTGCGGTAAGACTATATCAAAATTCTTCTCTGTCGGAATAAATCGCTGCAGCTGTTTTGATGTTCCATCCGAAGAATAAACCAATTCATTTATAACATTTTTTTATCGGTCAACCGTATAACGGCTTACCAATTTTCCATCATTGTACTGTTCAAAAACCGAGTCACCATTGTCAAGATCATAGGCTCTAACAAGCAATTCACCTGACGCGCTTTGTACGGTCGTGAAGTCAGAACTCGTGCTGTTTTTAGTTCCTGCTGCAAAAGAGACCAAAGGAACGGTTAGCAAAAGCGTGGTTGCAAGTGCAAACGATATGAATCTATTCCAAATTTTCATAATTAACCCTCACTGTAGATTATTCTAATAGAAATGGTATACTTTAGGTGTTCTATTCCAAAGATAAGGCTTCACCTATCATCTCTAGGATTAGTTTTTTAAAATGAATAACCTCACTTATCTACTGGCACTTCCAGTAATGGTTTCACTCCGTCCATCGGAATAGTTAAAGGTCGCAGAATACTCCAGCCTATAAGATTTTCCGGGCTTAGTGTTAAAGTTACTGCTCACCATGCAGGTTGAGGTCGTGCTGCTGTTCGAGCAGCTACTTACTTTTTGCCATGTTCCAATTGTTCCCTTTTCATAGAGAACGCCTGAAACGCTGATTTTCTTTACTCCAGTTCGTGTCTGGGCATCAACCTGATAGTATGTTTGGTAAATGGATCCGTTGACCGTACTATCACCTACATACCGCTCAGACTTTTCAGCGGCCATTGCGGTGCAGGCAAAACTCAAGAGAATCACCGCTGAAATAACAATGGACAACAAACGCTTTTTCGACATAGACATACACCTCCGTTTTTTTGCTCCTAACAAGAGCCTTTGTATAATCAACGCAATTCGCATTCGCTTCGTTTCAATTTTCAGGAGAAATTTTTTTCAAATTTTCCATCTTTGTAAGTTCAGACAAAAAGAAAGCCGGACATTTGTGTACTCTCACAAGTGTCCGGCTTTCTTAACGGATACCTTCCGCAATTTTCATAATCTCATCGTATGGAATGTTTCCCATAACGGTATGTGTAATCCCCTGATATTCCCAACTTAGAGTATAAACATTCTTTCCATGTTCATCCGTACTAGTTCCAAGTACGCCATCTGCTTCTCCGACCTTTACGGTTTCGTACACTGTATGCTCATTATCAAATAGGGACTGCTGCCCCGGCTGGATAATTGAACAACGGACAGTGTAGCTTTCCTCTGTTTCTTTTGACGAGTAAACATGTAAAAAGTTTTCTGCTCGTTCAAATTTCTGCGCATCGTCCATTTCAAAGCCGTCCAGCACATAATGATCGCTGTATCCATCCGGTAATCGTTCCAACGGTTCGCCGTCCACTTGATACGTCAGCTGCATCTCAATCGGCAAGAACTTCTGAATCATCGTGTAGACTGCCTTGCGGAAGTCTGCACTTACTGCAAGCGCGCCGAGAGTTAAAATTACCAGCGTCATGGCTACAACAAGCACTCGTTTCAGCACCGGACAGCGTTTATGCAATGCCGCTTTCAGGCGAGCATCCCATCGGGAAGTGTCCGGGTAGCGTTCCTTAAGCTGGGCCGGAGTTGGCAGCTCGTCCAGTTCTTTCTGTGCATCTGCACGGAGTGCCATCATCAAAGCTGCATCAAAAGAAATCTCTGTCCGCTCACTCACGGCTGTTCAGCTCCTTCCACAATAGTTTTCTTCCACGGAAAAGCCGCATCCGAACCACTTCATCTGTCAGTCCAAGCGATTCGGCAATCTCCCGGTTGGTGTAGCCCATCGCCAAAAGGCGCAGTGGATCACGGTACATCGGTTTCATCTGTCCGATCAGTTCTGTCAGGTATTGGATGTTATCGGTGCTGACTGCTGCATCATCCGGCACCGGGGCATCATCTGGTGCGTCCGGGACTTCTTCCAGCGGTTCTTCTCGCTGCTTGCGAAGCATATCGTATGCACGGCTTCTACTACAACTAACGAGATAAGCAGCGAGTTCGTGACAGTTTTCTCGATGAATTTTAGAAAAATTTTTGGCAACGTACAAAAACACCTCTTGCAGTACATCTTCTGCCAGATACGAATCGCCCATAATTTTGTAAGCGGTATGGTAGACCAGCCGTTTGTAGATATTATATACATCTATAAATTGTTCTTCTTTGCTTTGATCGTCAAGAACAGCTAAGTACAGGGAAAGCAACACAATCACCTCCAACTGATTCGCATGGATTGGATGTAGTGTACCATGAACCAGCGAAAATGTCGAATGTTTTCCGTTCTGAACGAAGAACAGCCAGCATCATGACCTCACTTACTGTTGAGGCCGTTGCTGGCTGTTCGTTTGGTTTGAGATGTTTCCATCAAAATTGCAGAGTGCAAATGTCTTGAAGCTCTACCTTATATAAATAGAAGCGTTTTGAAAAAACGCGCAGCCTGCATCGGAACGGTGCAGAATGAAGGGGATTGGGCACAGCCCAACAAGCATTTTGCAACGCAAAAATGGCGTTTGTATAGACAAAAGCCCTGCTTGCCACAACAATGCGTCCTTTTTGTCCGCAATTTGTAATTTTCAGATTGGAGAAAAACGCCATGGCAAAGACGAAGGCTGAAGAAAAAGCTCTCAACCTTGATTAGATTTTGTTTAACTGCCGGGATTATCTGCGCGCTGCGCGCAACTCCGGCTCGTTCTTTGAAAAGCGTGATAGCAGCTTCTGTGAGCCGCCCAGCACATCCAGCCCACGGTCATCGTACAAATGGTAGAGGAACGGCCCCGGCCCAGCCAGATAGACGCTGGACACAAAGCCGTTCCAGCCGCCGATGTCCCCCAGAATGATTTCCCGAAGAAGCAGCTCTGGTTGAAAGCTGATCTTGCTGAGATCCCAGTAAAACTGCACTTGTGCATGGGTATCCCCATCTTCATCCTGCTCTGTGGCCGAAAGTTGTTCATCGGGAACTGGGAGGCCCACTCGCTGCCGGATAACGGTCAGCAGGGACTCGGCGGGTTCTTCATCGGGATACCCGTCGATCCGCAGAAGGTCCGGCACCGCCGGAAGTGCCCGATAGATCGCGGCGGCTCGGTCCAGCGCCCCCTGAACATAAGCGGGGTTGGTTTTCAGCTTCGCCGCACGCCTATCCAGATAGATTGGTTCCTCCCCGCCGATCTTAAAACGAATGCCCACCGGTGCATGGTAGAACAGAGGGTGTTCCAGCCCAGCCATGCCCAGATCATGTAAAATGTGTTCAAACCGCTTTGCCAGCATGGTATCCCTCCGTTCTCATGTCATTTCATACAGCAGAGCAGCATCGCCCTGCACCAGTTCCAGATGGGAGCGCAGCGTATTAAGCCCGCTTTGCACCGCCTCGGTGGGCAGATCCCAGTCCGGGGCAATTTCAGCGGCCAGCTCCGGGAGATCCTGCTCCCGCAGAGCTGCCAGCAGTTGAGACGCCAGCTCTCCCTCCAGCAGAGCGCAGTCCAGGGTGTCTTCCGTCTGGGGAGCAGGAAAACGGACATCCAGATCCAGTTCGCTCTCACACCAGTCCCAGATGGCCATATAGACCGCGCCGGAGCAGTCACCGTCGGACAACTCCTGCCGCTGGTTATTTTTTATCAGATAAAAGGACGCGATCTGTGACATGGTGGTTCCTCCTAAATGTTATTCGCTTCCATCAGCCCTTCGGCCTGCAACCGGATCACATAGAAAGCCCGCACCCAGTCCAGTTCCTGCTCCATGGAGTCCTCCAAAGCCAGCAGGCGGCGCTTGCCAAGCCTGCGATCCAGAAGGGCAAAGATACGGACAAGGGGATTCTCGCTGACAAGGCTTTTCTCGATGCTCTGGTTGTCAAAGATCCCAAACGCCTCATAGAACACCTTTTGGTCAAAGGTGCCCTGCTCCAGCGCATAGGCATGAGCCTGATTGATGGCCTCTTTTGCGGAGTCGTGATCTTTCAGCGTGGTGGAGCGCAAGTGATGAAATTTCGTCCACACATTTTCAAAATAGGTGTAGTAGTTGCTCCGCAGCACTTCCACGCCGTCCACACGAATGGCGGCCCGGCCCTCATGGTCGGCGCTTTTGCTGTAACTGGTGGCAAAATACTGGATGTGGCCCCGGAGTGCCGGGCACAGGTAGTCATTCTCCAATTTGTTCCGGATTCCACTCCAAGTGGATACTCTACTGTTTGACATAGGTGTTGTTTCCTTTCTGCTGATTCCTACTGCTTTTGGAGATACTCCCGGAAGCATTCGATGAACTCCCGATTCCGCTTAGGGACATCGAACCCCTTCCGATGGGGGAAGAACCCCTCCTGTTCCACATCGTCCAGCAGCTTGGGCAGATTGGAAAACCGGGCAAAGAATGGTAGTGCATAGTCCTGGATCTGCCCGGAAATTTCCTGGATAGAGCGTTCCCGCTCCAGCAGAGTAGATACCTCATAGCGGGGGAAGTCATCATACCGGTGGGTCAGCCGGGCGATGGAGGTACCCACGATACCATCATAGGTTTCCTCCGTCCCTTCCTGCTCACTGCGCCACTGGGCAATCACCGGGGAACTCACATCGAAGAAGGCAGTAAAAGTGGTGGAGCCAAAGCGGATGGAGGGGGAAAAGTAAAAGGAGAACACAAAGATGCCGTCTTTTTTGTAGATGTCATTTTTGCTCTTGCGGTATTTGTAGCCCAGCGGGTTCAAAGGCTCCGCGATCCGCTCACAGGTATAGACGAAGATCTCACGGGGCTTGGTTCCCTTACTGCACTCGAAACTTTGAAAACCGAAGATTTGGAAATCATCACCATGTACGCTTACGAGGGATACGACATCACTGAAATTTCTAAAGTCTACGGCGTATCTCGGCCCACTATTAGTATCAAAATCAAGAGAATTACTAAATTTTTGAAAAACTTCAATTTCAATGCTACGAATTGACCTTTCTCGTCGGCTACCAAGTGAGAGGACGATTTCCCAAGCGGCACCTGCCGCAGGGCGAAACGTCCGACCTCAGGGACCTTGAAAACTGAATAGTTCCGTCATCTGGTACTCCGATAATGATACTTCCGTAATTCGCGGCCCGGTCACAAAGCAGACGGGGTGGCTGAAATGCCAATGAAGCGGTACAAGTCCGCTGCCAGATGTTCATGCCCCACTCGCAGGGAGCCGAGGGCGAATATGCGAGACCTTTAATCATATTGATCCGGGAACTGTCGGGTACGTTCCACGCATCCGGCAGTTCCCGTTTTTTTACGTACTCTTATTTATTCTTTATCCGAATATTCACTTTTGATACATAGGAGGACACTTTTATGGACGAGTTGAACCCCACGGTGCGCGAGCAGGAGATCTACGAGGAGATGGAGCTGACCCCTGAGATGGTCAAGTCCATCCGAACTCTCTGCGGTACCTGTCTGCGGCACTTTGTGGATGCAAAGGCTTTCAAAATCGCGCTTGTACCCAGCCCAGACCGGAGCATGGACACATGCACCGTCTGCCAGATGCGGCGCGGCTATGATTATGTGGTCATGCACCGCTGACCCAACCATACCACCATACCTTGAACGAAGCTCGTTGCGGAACATCCGGCAGCGGGCTTTGCACATAACAACATGGAGGTACAATTTTGCAGCAAAACTGGAAATTCCAACGCGGAGACATCTTCTTCACCCATTTCGGGGCGAGCACCGGCTCGGAACAGCACGGTGA
Organism: Faecalibacterium butyricigenerans; assembly: GCF_020687345.1. Lineage (NCBI taxonomy): Bacteria > Bacillati > Bacillota > Clostridia > Eubacteriales > Oscillospiraceae > Faecalibacterium > Faecalibacterium butyricigenerans. Next base: position 60 of record NZ_JAJEQL010000046.1, on the reverse strand, counting down.
CCGCCCGGCGGTCATTCTTCAGAATGACGTGGGCAATTATCACTCTCCGACCCTGATCGT
>NZ_JAJEQL010000045.1:0-14565 GCF_020687345.1 Faecalibacterium butyricigenerans | reverse complement strand
CGAAGCCCAAAAATGCTAGCCGCTTCGCTAAACGCATTTTTTTGTGCTTCTCCCATTTACGGCTCCGCCGAAGATTTTACCTTTCTGCTGAACTTCACGCCCTGCAAGGGCGTAACACCAGCTGCGAAGCAGCAAGTCGGAGAAACGAGAAAAAAGCGTTTAGCACAGCGGCTAGCTTTTTTCCGTTTCGACAACTCCTTCGGGGTCTGAAAGGGGCGAGCAGCCCCTTTCTCGTGGATCCAGCGCGTCGAAATCGCTGGTGCTTTTCTGGTTCTCTTTTGGCACGCAAAAGAGAACTTAACCTCGCGTAACCGCGCTCTACTCCCGCGCCACCAGCGCGCCACGCCCACTTCTTAAAGAAACCTTGAGGATACAAAAAATCCCCCAATACTGGGTGTCCCAGTATCAGGGGTACCTATCAATTATTCAAACAGCCCCTCCGGCAGGCAGATGTCCGCCTTCGGCACTTTCTCCCACGAAAAGTCCTTGATGAGGCTTTCCGGCGTCCGGGGCGCAGGCTCTTCCTGCAGGCCGTAGGCATAGGCCAGACGGCCCACGATGTCCTCGGCTGTATAGCGGGCGCGGAGGTTCTCAAGGCTCTGGTCGCCGTCCCGCTTCGACAGCCGCCGCCCGTCCGAAGCCAACAGCAGCGGACAATGGGCAAAATGCGGCGCAGGCAGGCCCAGCAGCCGGTAGAGATAGAGCTGCCGCGCCGTGGAGGAGAGCAGGTCGGCTCCCCGCACCACCTCGGTGACACCCATCCGGGCGTCGTCCACCACGACGGCCAGCTGGTAGGCAAACACGCCGTCGGCACGGCGGAGGTAGAAGTCGCCGCAGTCGTGCAGGAGATTCTCGGTGTGGACGCCCATACAGCCGTCGGTGAAGGTGACATCCTCGTCCGGAACCATGAGACGGTAGGCCGGAGCTTTCTTTTTCCGCTTTTCAGCGATCTCCGCCGCCGTCAGACCCCGGCAGGTGCCGGGGTAGATGACATTGCCGTCCGAGGTGTGGGGCGCGCTGGCTGCGTGGAGCTGGCTGCGGGAGCAGAAGCAGGGGTAGACAAGGCCCATGGCCTCGAGCTTCCGATAGCTCTCGGCGTAGATGCCGCTGCACTCGCTCTGGTAATAGGGTGGGTGCGGCCCGCCCCGGCTGCCGCCCTCGTCCCAGACAAGGCCCAGCCATGCGAGATCCTCTTCCAGCTGGTCGGCGTACCTGCGGGGGCAGCGCTCTGCGTCCAAGTCCTCGATGCGGAGGACGATGCGCCCGCCCTGACGCTTCGCGCTCAGCCATGCAAGGAGGCTGCACGCCAGATTCCCCAGATGCAGCCGCCCGCTGGGGCTGGGAGCGAACCGCCCTACTGCTGCGCTCACAGGCCCAGCTTCCACTCCCCGTCCTTCGGCTGGAAGATGGGGGTGTTATAATACTCTGCCACGGCCTTTGCCATGTACTCGGCGTCGGCGCAGCTGGCCGTCTCCATGGCAGAGTGCATGGCCAGCTGGCCCAGACCGATGTCCACCATCGGCATCAGGATCTGGTGGCCCAGCAGATTGCCCAGCGTGGAACCGCCCGGCACGTCGGCGCGGTTGGCGAACACCTGCACCGGAACCCCAGCCTTCTTGCAGATGGCCGTGAAGGCTGCACCGGTGAAGCCGCTGGTGGTGTAGGTCTGGCGGGCGTTATACTTCAGCAGGACGCCGCCGCCCATGACGACGGGGTTGGCGGGGTCGCTCTTTTCGGGGTGGTTGGGATGGGTGGCGTGGCCGTTGTCGGCGCTGAGCACCAGAGCGTTGGTGCGGGCGCGGATGCTCTGCTCCCGGCTGACGCCCATGCTCTCCTCAATGCGGGCCAGCACATCGGCCATGAGGGTGCCCTGAGCGCCCTGACGGCTGGACGAGCCGACCTCCTCGTTGTCGAACATCACCCAGATGTCGCCGCGGCCCTCTTCCTCGCCACGGCCCTGCAAAAAGCCCCACAGGGTGGTGTAAGCGCACTCGAGGTCATCGATGCGGCCGGACATGAAATACTCGCCGTTCAGGCCCATGCGGACAGCTTTTTCGCGGGTGGCGAGGACGAGGTCGGCGTCGAGGATGTCCTCGGCCTTCACGCCGGCTTCCTCCGCCAGAACGTCCTTCAGGCTGCCGCCCTTGCCGCCGAAGATGGGCTGCAGATCCACCTGCGGGTTGTACTTCATGCCGTTGTTGAGGTCGCGGCTGAAGTGGATGCAGAGGTTGGGGATGCAGGCCAGCGCACGGTCGGGGCAGACCAGACGGCTCTCGATGCCGCTCCCGGTGCGCACCAGCAGGCGGCCCGCCACCGTCAGAGGACGGTCAAACCAGGAAGGCATGATCATGCCGCCGTAGCCCTCGACCTCCGCCTTGGCAAAGACTCCGTCCTCGGTATGGAACTGCTTGATGCGCCAAGTAGGCGAGTCACTGTGGCTGGCAGCGGCGTGCCAGCCGGTCAGCTCCCCCTTCGGCATCCGCCACGCCAGCACGGCAGAGCCGTTGCGGGTGGTGTAATACTTGCCGCCGGGGGCCAGCTCCCATGCGGCGCTCTCAGGGCAGTTCACATAGCCCTCAGCCTCCAGAATGGCCGCAGCGGCCGCCGTGGAGTGGAAGGCGCTGACGCCTGCGTCCAGAAAACGGAAAAGCTCTTCCATCGAAAAAGCTGCATTCTTCATGGTTATTTCTCCTTGATATTTTGACGATTCATGTATCCTTTATTATAGCCCTCCGGGCAGGAAAGGTCAATCCGGCCCCGCCGCGCCGGGGCAATAAATTTGTTCGTCCCAAGGCCGATTGACAACCGCGCGGCAGAACAGTATACTAGTCTCAGAGAGATATTTTCCCCGGCCCGGCGCCGGGCGCAGATAGAAGGAGGTCCTCCCTTATGACTCAAAAGCGTATCCTTTCGCTCCTTGTGAGCGCAGCTTTGCTCTGCGGCCTGCTGGTCGGCTGCTCCGACACCAGCGATGACGCCTCCCACGCAAGCTCCTCGGCGTCCAGCCCGTCGTCGTCCAGCGCCAGCAGCGAGAGCGCACCCAGCAGCACCGTGCAGGCCGACACCTCCGGGCTGTTCAACAAGGACTTCGACGAGAACTCCCTGTTCAGCGTGGACGGCACCGCAGCCGCCTTTGCGCCGAGCCTCGGCTGGGGGCCGGGCGTGTCCGGCTGCTCCCTCAAGAGCGTGCAGGCCGCAGCCACCCTGCTGGTCTGGGCCGACGAGGCCAACCTCTCCGCCCGCACCGACACGGCCATTGAGGACGCCTACACCCAGTGGTACGACAACCTCTCCGACATCGAGCAGGAGGGCTTTGCCGAGGCATGGCCCATGATAAAAGAGGATGCCGCCGCCCTGCTGGAAGATAAGGACGCCATGGCAGGCCGTCTCGACGATGTGGGCCTCGAGGCCGATAAGTTGACCTTCTCTGAGAAGGACTGGAACGCCCTCGAAGAGGTCGTAGACCCCCTCGTGCCGGAGGCAAAGGGCGAGTATTAAGACGAACAAAAAGGCCGGACGCCTTTCCGCTTTTGTGCGGGAGGCGTCCGGCCTTTGGTTTAAGGCTCAGACCTTCTTGAGGGTGTAGGCACGGGTGCCCATGCCGACTTTCTCAGCCTGCTCGAGGGTGGCTTTCCACTCGATGTTGGGGTTGGAATCCTTGAAGTTGTCGTGGTGGCAGTTCCAGCCCGGGGTGGCGAGGTTCTGGCCCAGCTGGCTGTTGGGCAGCGGGGCGGCATTCAGGCAGGCATCGGCGCAGGCCTGATCGAGGGCTACCGGGTCGAAGGACGCGAACATCCCGATGTCCGGCAGGATGGGGGCGTCGTTCTCGCCGTGGCAGTCGCAGTTGGGGCTGATGTCCTGCACGAGGCTGATGTGGAAGGTGGGGCGGCCATCGCAGACGGCGGCGGCATACTCAGCCATCTTGCGGTCGAGCATCTCGTTGGCGCTGTCGCACAGAGCGTAGATGGCGTCGAAGTTGCAGGCACCGATGCAGCGGCCGCAGCCCTTGCACTTGTCCTGATCGATGACGGCCTTGTTCTTCTCGTTGTAGCGGATGGCGTCCGAGCCGCACTCCTTGGCGCAGCGGTGGCAGCCGCGGCAGAGGTCTTCCTGTACGGCCGGGTGGCCGGAGGCGTGCTGCTCCATCTTGCCCGCGCGGGAGCCGCAGCCCATGCCGATGTTCTTGATGGCACCGCCGAAGCCGGTGGACTCGTGGCCCTTGAAGTGGCTCAGGCTGATGAAGATGTCGGCATCCATGATGGCGCGGCCGATCTTTGCGGTCTTGCAGTATTCGCCGTTGGGCACGGGCACTTCGACCTCATCGGTGCCCCGCAGGCCGTCGGCGATGAGGACCTGACAGCCGGTGGTCATGGGCCAGAAGCCGTTGAGCTGGGCGCAGGTGAGGTGCTCGAGGGCGTTCTTGCGGCTGCCCGGATACAGGGTGTTGCAGTCGGTCAAAAAGGGCATACCGCCCTGCTCCTTGCACAGGTCGGCGACTACCTTAGCATAGTTGGGGCGCAGATAGGCCAGATTGCCCAGCTCGCCGAAATGCATCTTGATGGCAACGAACTTGCCCTCCATGTCGATGTTCTTGATGCCTGCCGCGATGCACAGCCGACGCAGCTTTTCGGTGAGGCTGGTTCCCACAGGGCAGCGGAAATCAGTATAGTAGACGGTCGATGCTTCCATCGATTTTTCCTCCCATTCTCTTTTGACATTCTCAGGTGCACGGCGCACCTTCGCCGCGCTTATACTCTCTGAAAATATTATAACACGCCGGGAGGGTGGGCGCAAGAAAAGCCCCTCGCCGGGGCGAGGGGCTTTGAGAGGATCATAGTCTGTTACATCATCGCCGTCACCGCAGCCACGGCCAGCACCACGAGGCCGAGGACGATGCGGTAGATGCCGAAGAAGGTGAAGTTATGGCGCTTGACGTAGCCCATCAGGAAGCGGATGGCCGCAAGGCTGACCACGAAGGCCACCACGCAGCCCACCGCCAGAACGGCGATCTCGGTGCCGGTGATGGCGACACCGGAGAGAGCGAACTTGAGCACCTTGAGCAGGGAGGCTCCCGCCATGACCGGGATGGCAAGGTAGAAGGTGAACTCTGCCACACAGGCGCGGGAGAGGCCCAGCAGCAGGCCGCCCACGATGGTCGCACCCGAGCGGGAGGTGCCGGGGATGATGGCCAGCATCTGCCAGATGCCGACGATGAGGGCGTCGCGGTATGTGATCTGCTCCAGACGGGTCACACGGGGCTGGATGCAGCGGCTCTCCACCAGAAGGAAGAGGACACCATAGAGGATCAACATCGCAGCCACGGTGATGTAATTGTAGAAGCGGGTCTCCATCCAGTCGTCCAGCGGGCTGATGACCAGCACCGGCAGGGTGGCGACGACCACCTTGAACCAGAGCTGCCAGACGCTGGGCTTCGAGATGACGCGGCCATGCCGCAGGCCGAAGGGCCACAGCTTGCCCCAGAACAGCACCACCACCGCAAGGATGGCGCCCAGCTGGATGACCACCCGGAACATAGACATGAACTCCTCGCTGGCGTTGAACTTCACCACCTGCTCCAGCAGGATCATATGGCCCGTGGACGAGATGGGCAGCCACTCGGTGATGCCCTCCACGATGCCCATCAAAATCGCTTTGATGATCTCAAGAAACATATACGCACTCCTCCTGCCGCACGCCGGACGCACGGGCTTTTGTGATTCTTTTCGTCATACGGCTTCAGTATACCATATTCCGGCCTGCTCTGCACTAGAAAGCTGAAATTTTGCCTTCGGTTCCCCTACCGCTTTTCTATTTATCTGCGGAGGAAAATATGCTATACTGAGATATAGATTTCAGGGGGATGGTTTTCGCGCCGGGTGGCGCAGGGGGTAGAGCGCGGTTGCGCGAGGTTAAGTTTTCTTATGAACAGCTTCACGCGCCTGTGCGCGGGGTTAGAGCGCTTTTTCATTAAGGCTAATGTTCTCTTTTGCGTGCCAAAAGAGAACCAGAAATGGTTCTCGCGCTGGTGGCGCGGGGGATGTTTTTCTTTCGGTCAAGCGGCTTGCGCTCCGCGCGGGCCAGAGGCAGGGAGGGGTGTTTCGACTCCCCCCTCCCTACCTCTGGACTCCACTCTCCCCGCAACGAGTTAAGGGCTGCTCGCCCTTAACAAACCCAAGACGGAAGTCGAAGCACAAAAATGCTAGCCGCTTCGCTAAACGCATTTTTTTGTGCTTCTCCCATTTACGGCTCCGCCGAAGATTTCACGTCTCTGCTGGATGTTACCGTCAGCAGAGAGGTAACACCAGCTGCGAAGCAGCAAGTCGGAGAAACGAGAAAAAAGCGTTTAGCGCAGCGGCCAGCTTTTTTCCGTTTCGACAACTCCTCCGGGGTCTGAAAGGGGCGAGTAGCCCCTTTCTCGTGCCTCCCGCGCCTCGAAAGTAGCGGGTGCTTTTCTGGTTCTCTTTTGGCACGCAAAAGAGAACTTAGCCCCACCGCAAGAGCGATTTAATCCGCGCCACCAGCGCGCGAACCCCTCCCCCATTTTTCTCTTTTACCGTATGCAATTCTATAGAGTGAGGTAATCCTATGAACATTCTAGTGATCGGCTGCGACCAGGTGGGCGCAGCACTGGTGCGGGACTTGGAGCGCATCGGCCATGACATCTCCATCATCGAAAAGGACTCCGAGCAGCTCAAGCGGCTGGACGGCTTCGATGACTATAGGTTCAGCGGCAATGCCCTTGTGGGCGACCCCACCGACCCCGACGTGCTGCGTCAGGGCGGCATCGAGAACTGCGACGCGGTGGCCGCTGTCAGCGAGGACGATTCCCTCAACCTCATGGCCGCGCAGATCGCCAAGAGCCTCTTCCAGCGGGAGAAGGTCATCTGCCGCGTCTCTGACCCTCATCTTCAGGTGCTCTACCACAAGGCCTATGAGCTGGACACCATCTGCCCCACCGTCCTCACCGAGCAGGCTGTGTTCCGTTCTCTGTCCAAATAACCGATACTTTCCGTATAACGAGGTAATATTATGAAAGTTTGTATTGCAGGTGGCGGGCGTGTGGGCCGTTATCTGGCCCAAAGCCTGCTGGCCAACCGCCACAGCGTCGTCATCATTGAGCCGGTGGAGAGCCAGTGCCGGATGCTGGCCGATATGCTGGACATCCCGGTCATCTGCGGCGACTCCATCAGCGTGGACACTCTGCGCACCGCCGATACGGCCAGCTGCGACGCCTTTGTGGCCGTGACCGGCTCCGACGAGGACAACCTCGTGGCCTGCCAGATCGCCAAGCGGGAGTTCGGCGTGAACCGCACCGTGGCCCGTGCCTCCAACCCCAAGAACCGCGAACTGCTCCACACCCTTGGCGTGGACACCGTGGTCTGCGGCACCGACAACCTGAGCCATATCCTCGAACGGGAGATCGAGACGGACACCATCCGCCAGCTCCTCTCGCTGGGCGGCGGCACCGCCAGCCTGAACGAGATCCTGCTGCCGGAGAGCTTTATCTACGCGGGCAAGGCCATCATGGACATCCCCATCCCGGGCGACACCATTCTGGTCAGCATCACCCGCGACACCGAGTTCATCATCCCCCACGGCAGCACCGTCCTGCTGCCGTGGGACCACATCCTCTGCCTGACCCGGGACGACAGCCTCCATCAGCTCACCGAGGCGTGGGGCCTCAGCGGCAAGTGACCGAGCAGGAGCTGCGGCGCACCGCCGTCATCATCCCGCCCTCCGGCCGGGCCGTCCTCTGCGTCTGGGCGGCGGTGCCGGGGCTGTTTGCTGCGCCCTTCGTGTTCTGGCAGAGCCTCGCCGCCGGGGCAGGCTTCTGCCTGCTCTGGGCCGCCCTCCTCTACTGCCTCTGGGCGCGGGCCTGCAGCTTTGCCGCCGTGCTGGGGGCGCGGACGGTGACGGTCTATTCCGGCGCAGCGGTCCCCCTGCGGCAGGTCCTGCCCCGCCGAGCCGTTACCAGCGTCCGGCTCCTCCGCACGCCTCTGATGCGGCTGGGCGGCGTCTCGCTGCTCATCGTGGCGGCCCCGGGCGCAAAGCTCATCCTGCCCGCCATCCCGGCCCAACAGGCCGGACTTCTGGCCCACATTCTGGCGGAGGAGGCACCATGACCCAAAAGCGGCATTATCACCCCCTCGCAGCCCTCCGCTTCCTGCGCAAGACGGTCCTCCTCTGTCTGCTGCCACTGGCAAATGCCCTGCTGGAATTCAGCCTGAGCGCTCTGCTGACCGCTCTGCGGCAGGACGCCGCGCTGCTGCTCTTCCTCTGCGGGGCAAGCTGGGTGCTGCTGGAGGCAAGCAGCTGGGCGCTGGACGACGCGGGGGTGCTCCGGCTGCGGTGGGCCTTCGCCGCCAAGCAGGAGCGCATCCTGCGGGGCGAGGCGCTGGCCGCGCTGACCATCGAGCGGCCCCTGCTGTTCCGGCTGATGGGGGCCAGCCGGGTGGTTCTCTACCCGGTGGGCCAGCCTGCCAAGCGAGCCGTCACCCTTTACCTGTACAAGGAGGACGCACAAGAGCTGGCTGACCGCCTCATGCCCATCTGTGACCCGGTCTGTCACCGGCCCGCAGGCGGCGAGCGGGCGGCGATGGTGCTTCTGGGGGCCAACGTCCTGTCTACGCTGGCCCTCCTCTATCTGGCTATCCGGCAGAGCCGCCCCTTTCCCCTCACGGCGGAAGCTTTGGCCCTCTCCCGGCTGAACGTCCTTGTCCGGTTCGCGGCTCACTGGCTGCCCGCCGGTGCGGCGTGGATGCTGGTGCTGGCCGGGACGCTCTTCGGGGCCAGCCTCGGGCGCAGCTTCGCCCAGACCATCCATTACACGGTCTGGCACACCGCCGACCAGCTGGGGAGCCGGGGCGGCTGGCTGTCCCGGTTCGAGTTCCGGGTGCGGAGCCGCGAGGTGAGCTATGCGGACGTCCGATTCTCCCCCACCGCCCGGCTGATGAAGCGGTGGCCGGTGTTCGTGGTGGCGGGCAGCTGCCGCCCAGAGCTGCCTCTTTTCGTCTACCGCTCCGGGCAGGAAGCACTGTTCCGGGAGCTTCTGCCCGAGTTCCGGATGCCGCCGGACATCCGGCCCAGTCTCGCTCACCGCAGCGCCGTCTTCTTCGCGCCTGCCGGCATCCCCTTCGGGCTGTGTCTGCTGCTGGTGCTGGTCTCCCGCACCGTCCTGCCCGCCCTCACGGTGACGCTGCTCATCCCGACGGCAGTGTCTGCAATCTTTCTGGCCGGCGGGCTGATGGGCTGGCTGCGGGAGGGCATCTGGCTGCGGGAGGGCCGCTTCACTCTGCGGCGGCAGAAGGGCGTTTATCTCCACTGCATCTGTGTGCTCCACCCGGATGTCTGCCTGCGCACCCTCCAATCACCGTGGGCGGCCCGTTACCAGCGGCTTACCCTGACGCTGGCTCTGCCCGGGCAGGTGCGGCTCAAGGTGCGCAGCATCCCCGTGCAGGACGCCGAACCCTGTCTTGCCGCAGTGGAGCAGAAAACATAAAGCAAAGGAAGTCTGATTCTCATGATAAAAACCATCCTTTTCGACCTCGATGGCACTCTTCTGAACACCATCGACGACCTCGCCGACGCCGCCAACTGGGTCTGCGCCCAGCACAGCTGGCCCACCTTTCCGGTGGAGACCTACAAGCATTTTGTCGGCAACGGCATCCCCAAGCTGGTGGAGCGCTTTTCCCCCGCTGAGGCCCGGACGCCGGAGCGGCTGGCCGCGACGCTGGCCGAGTTCTCGGCCCGGTACGACGCCCACAAGGAGGATAAGACCGCCCCTTACCCCGGCATCCCCGAGCTTCTGGCCGCGCTGAAGGCCGAGGGCATCCAGACCGCCGTCTTTTCCAACAAAGCGGACGCTTTTTGTGGAAAGATCATCGAGCACTACTTCGGCCCGGGCAGCTTTTCGCTGGTGCGGGGCAGCCGTCCCGGTGTGCCCACCAAGCCCGACCCGGCCGGTGTCTACTCCCTGATGGCAGACCTCGGCGCAGCGCCGGAGAGCACCCTCTTCGTGGGCGACAGCGATGTGGACATCCTCACCGGGCACAATGCCGGTCTGCCCGCTCTGGGCGTTCTCTGGGGCTTCCGAGGCGAGGCGGAGCTTACCGCTGCCGGTGCGGACGCGCTGGCCGCAAAGCCGGAGGATATTCTGGCCTATCTGCGCTGCGAAAAACACTGAAAAAGCTGATTGCTTACGGCGCTGCGCGCCGCCGCCCTGTACCGGGTTGTGGCTCCCAGCATCCGCTTCGTGCCTTGGACGGCACTCGCGTCTTGCTGGCCACGGCCCCAACAATGACTCCCTGTTTCTGCCGCTGGCAGCGGTCGTCATTGTTGCGATTCCCGTACGGGTCTAACAAAAAAACGCCCTTGCGCATTTGCGCTCAGGCAGCAGCAACCACGGTAGACATTCCTGACTCGTGGGACCCGCGGGCTAAGCAACAGCCCACTGGGCTGATTGCTTACGGCGCTGCGCGCCGCCGCCCTGTTCGATTCCCGTACGGGTCTAACAAAAAACGCCTTTGCGCAGATGCGCAAAGGCGTTTTTATGACCCGTACGGGAATCGAACCCATGTTACAGCCGTGAAAGGGCCGTGTCTTAACCGCTTGACCAACGGGCCTTATAAATACAGAGCTTCGCTAAAACCTCCGACTTTCATCATCCACTATTGCGGACGACCGTCCCCCTTATCTTAGCGAAACTCTGTAATGTGGTAGCGGTAACTGGATTTGAACCGGTGACACTTCGGGTATGAACCGAATGCTCTAGCCAACTGAGCTATACCGCCATATTTATTTGTTGCACTTGAACAGTGCTTTATTATTATATCCAACATCCCCCGTTTTGTCAACAGCTTTTTCGAAAAAATCCGAAAATTTTTCTTCTTCCCCGCCTGCACGCGAAAACTCCCGCCATCCGGCGGGGATGGCGGGAGTTTTCAACGCTTTATGCAAGTCCTGTGGAAAACAGGCTTACTTCTTGTGGACGGGAACCATGACCTCGAGGCCGCCCATGTAGGGCTGCAGCACCTTGGGGATGGTGACGCTGCCGTCGGCCTGCAGATGGTTCTCGAGGAATGCGATGAGCATACGCGGAGGAGCCACGCAGGTGTTGTTCAGGGTATGGGCCAGATAGGTCTTGCCGTCCTTGCCCTTGACGCGGATGTGCAGGCGGCGTGCCTGTGCATCGCCCAGATTGGAGCAGGAGCAGACCTCGAAATACTTCTGCTGACGGGGGCTCCAAGCCTCGATATCGCAGCTCTTGACCTTCAGGTCGGCGAGGTCGCCGGAGCAGCAGTTCAGCTGACGGACGGGGATCTCCATATTGCGGAACAGCTCGACGGAGTTCTTCCAGAGCTTCTCATACCAGTCGGCGCTCTCCTCGGGGCGGCAGACGACGATCATCTCCTGCTTCTCGAACTGGTGGATGCGGTAGATGCCGCGCTCCTCAATGCCGTGTGCGCCCTTCTCCTTGCGGAAGCAGGGGCTGTAGGAGGTCAGGGTCAGGGGCAGAGTGGCCTCGTCCAGAGTCTCATCGATGAAGCGGCCGATCATGGTGTGCTCGCTGGTGCCGATGAGGTAGAGGTCTTCACCCTCAATTTTGTACATCATAGCGTCCATTTCCGGGAAAGACATGACGCCCTGCACCACGTTGCCGTGCATCATGAAGGGAGGGATGACATAGGTGAAGCCCTTGTCGATCATGAAGTCGCGGGCATAGGCCAGAACAGCCTCGTGCAGGCGGGCGATGTTGCCCAGCAGGTAGTAGAAGCCATTGCCGGCCACGCGGCCTGCGGCGTCCATATCGATGCCGTCGAAGCTCTCCATGATCTCGGTGTGGTACGGGATGGGGAAATCGGGCACGACAGGCTCACCGAAGCGCTGTGCCTCGACGTTGTAGGTGTCGTCCGGGCCGATGGGCACGCTGGGGTCGATCATCTGGGGGATGGTGTACATGATCTCCTGAATGCGTGCGGAGAGCTTGGCCTCCTCGGCTTCCAGCTCTGCCATCTTGTCGGCGTCTGCCTTGACGGCGGCGTTGTTGGCGTCGATCTGGGCCTGCAACTCCGCCTTCTTGGCCTCGTCGTCGCACTTCTTCAGCTGACCGAACAGGGGGCCGTTGGCCTTGCTCAGCTTGTTGCGGGCGGCCTTGAGGGCTTCCACTTCCTTCAGGCACTCGCGGTACTTGGCGTCCTTCTCGATGACCTCGTCAACGAGGGGGAGCTTTGCATCCTGAAATTTCTTCTTGATGTTTTCCTTGACCGCATCCGGGTTGTCGCGGACAAATTTGATGTCAAGCATGATAACTCTCCTTATACTCTATTGCTTGCACAGGGAGCGTTCTCCGCTGTGCCGTTCAAAGGCGGTGTTCCCCGCCTTGGTACGCTAAATTCACTATCTTGAGCAGTTGCTGCGCTCAACCTCTCCGGCACGGCTTCGCCGAAGGCTCTGAGAGACTTACTCCACGCTGTACTGCCCCAACAGATTGGCGAACGCCTTCAGCTGGTCGTCTGAATAGAAATGGACGGTGAGTTTGCCCTTGCCGTCGTGGTAGGCCACACGGACTTCGCTGCCAAGTGCCTGCTTGAGGCTTTCTTCCACTTCCACCGGCAGGGCGCTGGGCAGCGGCGGGGCCGCAGGCTCTTTCGCGGGCTTGGCCAGCTTTTTGCAGAGGGCCTCGGCCTGACGGACATTCAGCTGGTTGTCTGCGATCATCTGGGCCGCTTCCGCCTGAAGCTCCGGCGTCGGCAGACCCAAGACCACCTTTGCGTGGCCGATGGTGATGAAGCCGCTTTTCAGCAGTTCGAGCACCGAGTCCGGCAGAGTCAGCAGACGCAGGATGTTGGCCAACGCACTGCGGCTCTTGCCCAGCTTGCGGGCGGCCTGCTCCTGCGTCAGGCCGCAGCGGTCCATCAGCTCGCGGATACCCGCCGCCTCTTCCACCGGGTCGAGGTCTTCGCGCTGGAGGTTCTCCACCAGCGCCAGCTCCATTGCCTGCTCGTCGGTCACATCCTTGACGATGACCGGTACCTCAGTGAGTCCCGCCATCCGGCTGGCACGCCAGCGGCGCTCACCGGCTACGATGAGGTAGCCGCCGGAGGCCCGGGGCCGCACCGCGATGGGCTGCAATAAACCATGCTCCGCGATGCTGGCCGAAAGCTCTGCCAGCGTCTCGTCGTCGAAGGTCTTGCGGGGCTGGCCGGGGTCCGGCTCGATCTCCCGCAGGGGTAACGTCTCGATCCTGGTATCGGACTCAAAGCTGGGGGCCGCGTCCTCAAACAGACTTTCCAGCCCCCGGCCCAGTCCTCCTCTTCCTTTTGCCATTGGTCTCCTCTCTCCCCCTTAGCCTTCCGTCTTTCCGTCGGTCAGCCCCATCGTCTCGACGGGGGCAGCGGCTTTCCGGCGGCGCTTGGGCGCGGCCTCGGCGGGACGGTTTCGCTTCACGAACTCGATGGCGAGATCCATATAGGCCTCGCTGCCCTTGCCCTTCGGCTCATAGAAGTTGATGGGCTGGCCGTAGCTGGGGGCCTCCGAGACGCGGATGCTGCGGGGAATGGTGGTCTGATAGACCTTGTTTCCAAAATACTTCTTGACCTGCTCCACCACCTGAAGGGTCAGATTGTAGCGGACTGCGAACATGGTGAACACCACGCCCTCGATGTCCAGATAGGCGTTGTACTTTTTGCGGACCGTCTTGAGGGTGCTGACCAGCTCCGACAAGCCCTCCAGCGCGTAATACTCGCACTGCACCGGGATGAGGATGCTGTCGCAGGCGCACAGGCCGTTCAGCGTCAGCAGGTCGAGGCTCGGCGGGCAGTCAATAAAGATGAAGTCGTAGTCCTGCTGGATGGAGGCCAGCGCCTTCCGCAGGCGGCTTTCGCGGCCCGGCAGGTCGATCATCTCAAGGCTTGCACCTGCGAGGCGGGTGTTGGAGCCGATGACATCGGTGCGGAACTCCGTCTTGCGGACAGCCTGCCGCGCGTCGGCCTCGCCGATGAGGATCTCATAAGTACCAATGTCCACGCTGCGCTTGGAGATGCCATAGCCGGTGGTGGTGTTGCCCTGCGGGTCTAGGTCCACGATGAGCACTTTTTTGCCCAGCGCCGCCACGCAGGACGAGAGGTTGACGGCCGTGGTGGTCTTGCCCACGCCGCCCTTCTGGTTTGCAACAGCAACGATTTTTGCCACGCTACTTGCTTCCTTCCGGGAAAAAGATTTGTTCCACATGGAACATTTCGAGGACGAAGCCCGCCGTTTTCCCCTCCGTGGGCCTCTCATACAGCCTAGTATAGCACATCAGCGCGGCTTTTTGAACTGGTTCTTTATAATTTTACCGTAGGAAATGCAGATTCAGCATTTATTTTTTTCATTCTTTGAGGTTGAAAACTGATTTTTCGCAATAAAGCTGCGGCGTAGAGGCAAAGCACTGTTGCAGCAGGGCTTGGTTTTCTTTAAGCAGGTTCTCGCGCTGGTGGCGCGGGTTTAGAGCGCTTTTTCATTAAGGCTAATGTTCTCTTTTGCGTGCCAAAAGAGAACCAGAAAAGCACCAGCGATTTCGACGCG
>NZ_JAJEQL010000044.1:0-14958 GCF_020687345.1 Faecalibacterium butyricigenerans | reverse complement strand
CGTTTTCGCAGAACTTTATGTTCTGCAAGGGCGTAAAGTCTGCTGCGAAGCAGCAAATGGGAGAAACGAGAAAAAAGTGCAACAGCGACGACCGCCGCCTGCGGCGGATGCAGGGAGGAGCTGTTGGGGCCGCGGTCAGCAGGACACGAGTGCCGCTCAAGGCACGAAGTGGACGCTGGGCACCGCAACCCGTCTTAGCGCAGCGGCTAGCTTTTTTCCGTTTCGACTTCTTCTTTGGAATTGTTAAGGGCGAGCAGCCCTTAACTCGTTGCGGGGAGAGTGGAGTCCAGAGGTAGGGAGGGGGGAGTCGAAACACCCCTCCCTGCCTCTGGCCCGCGCGGAGCGCAAGCCATTTGACCGTAAGAGAAAAACTGCCCCGCGCCACCAGCGCGTGATCCCACTTAAAGAAAGCTTAGCCCTGCTGCAACCAAGCGCCGCGTTCCAGCAAATAGCGAAAATGCATGGATTTGATGATACAAGAAGTATAAGGAGGCCCACTATGTCCAACATCGTCATCATTGGTTCCGGCCCGGCGGGAGTATCTGCTGCGCTGTACACCGCCCGCGCCGGGGTGGACACCACCGTCCTCACCCGGGGGCCGGGTGCGCTCGACCGCGCCGAGGGGATCCAGAATTACTACGGCTTCGCCGCTCCCATCTCCGGTGCCGAGCTGGAGCGGCAGGGCATCGAGGGGGCCAAGGCGGTGGGCGTCAAGTTCGTCACCACCGAAGCTGTGGGCCTGACCTATACCGATAAACTCACGGTGGAGACGCTCGACGGAGATTACCCGGCGGATGCTGTCATCCTCGCCACCGGTGCAGCCCGGGCCGTGCCCCGCATCCCGGGGCTGGCGGGTCTTGAGGGCCACGGCGTCAGCTACTGTGCCACCTGTGATGCCTTTTTCTACCGCGGCAGAGACGTGGCGGTAGTGGGCAGCGGCGAATACGCCCTCCACGAGGTGCAGGCCCTTCTGCCGGTGGCGTCCAGCGTCACCCTCCTGCTGAACGGTGCGCCGCTGGCGGCCCAGTTCCCGCCGGAAGTGACCGTCCGGCCCGAAAAGATCGACGCTGTCCTCGGCGAGCAGAAAGTCACCGGCGTCCAGCTGGCGGGCGGCGAGGTCGTGGAGCTGGCGGGTGTGTTCATCGCGCTGGGCGTTGCGGGCAGCACGGCGCTGGCCCGGAAGATCGGTGCAGCAGTGGAAAATAACCGCATCGTCACCGATGGAAAGATGCAGACCACTGTTCCCGGCCTCTACGCCGCCGGAGACTGCACCGGCGGGCTTTTGCAGGTGGCAAAGGCCGTCTATGAGGGCGCGCTGGCAGGCACCGAAGCCGCCAAGGCCCTGCGAAAGGAGTGAGCCAAGATGCCGGAAGTTCTCCCCATCTCCCGATGCGGTGAGCACCGCCAGTGCCTCGCCTGCGCCTTCCCCTTCTGGGACAAGCTGACCGCCGACCAGCAGGAGCTGCTCTGCCGCGCCACCCGGCCTGTGCGTTACCGCAGGGGTGAGCGCGTCCACAGCCCGGTGGAAAACTGCGTGGGCATCCTGCTGCTGCGCACCGGCCAGTTCCGGGCCTACCTGCTCTCCGACGATGGCCGGGATGTGACCCTCTACCGCCTATTCGGCGGCGAGATATGTATCCTCTCGGCCTCCTGCGTGATGGATTCGGTGAACTTCGATCTCTACATCGACGCCGAGGAGGACACCGAGGCTTACTGCATCAGCGCGGGCGTCTTC
Source organism: Faecalibacterium butyricigenerans (assembly GCF_020687345.1). Classification (NCBI taxonomy): domain Bacteria; kingdom Bacillati; phylum Bacillota; class Clostridia; order Eubacteriales; family Oscillospiraceae; genus Faecalibacterium; species Faecalibacterium butyricigenerans. The sequence continues at coordinate 13,223 of NZ_JAJEQL010000044.1, read as the reverse complement.
CGCAGCCTGATGCAGCAGAACGTGGAGGTGCGGTGCTTCGCCTACCAGATGACGGCCGAGCGCTTCTCCGATACCATGTGGACCATGCAGCAGATCCTCTTCATGAGCGCCGACCGGCGGCTGGCCATCTTCCTCGCGGACGAGCTTGCCAAGACCGGCGGCGAGGACGTCTGCCTGACGCAGGATCAGATGGCGAAGTACATGGGCTCTGCCCGGGAGGTGGTGAGCCGCCTGCTCAAATACTTCGCCGGTGAGGGCATCGTGAAGCTCTACCGCGGCGGGGTAGAGGTATTAGACAAGGAAAGGCTGAACCGGATTGCGAGAGGTGAAGCATGATACAGAAAAATGAATTTCCCATTTTGGAATACGATTTCGACTCGATAGAGATATTAAAGCCCAATCACGGGGCGGAGCAGCTGACTCTGCCGGAGAAATGCGTCTTTGCCTTTTTGGGAGACACCATCGATACCTATGCTGCCGAGATGGGCGCGACGGTTGCAGAGCATTTTGAGACGATCACAAAGACCTACCCGATTTATGTTATAAAAAATGACGGCGAAGAGTTCTGCCTTTGTCAGGCCCCACTGGGAGCGCCCGCTGCGGCGCAGTTTATGGACTGCCTCATTGCTTGCGGGTGCAGGAAAATTATTACGGCAGGCTCATGCGGCGTGCTGACCGAAATGGCAGAGAACGAGTTTCTCATCCCGACCAAAGCGCTGCGGGATGAGGGTACATCCTATCACTATCTTCCTGCCGCCCGGTATGCAGAACCGGCCTCGGAAGCAGTGCAGGTCATAGAAAAGACCTTCCGTGCACTGGGTCTTCCCTTCCGTGAGTGTATCACATGGACGACGGACGGTTTTTTCCGGGAAACGAGAGATATGGTGGCGTACCGGAAAGCCGAAGGCTGCGCAACGGTAGAAATGGAATGTGCCGCCCTCGCGGCCTGCGCCAAGAAGCGCGGAGCAGCTTTTGGACAAATCCTGTATACGGCGGATTCCCTTGCAAACGCAGAGCGGCATGATGACCGTGACTGGGGAAAGGATTCGCTACGGAAAGCGCTGGAACTCTGTGTAGAGGTGCTGAGAATGTGGTGGATCACATAAAAATCGCAGAGGGTCGTTGAAACTGCTTGACATTTCATTTTATGTACGCTATTATGTACATAGGAGGCGATAGCATGACCACGACAAACATCACCAATTTCCGCAAGAATGCGTTCAACTATGTGGAGCAGACCATCAAGTACAATGAGCCGCTCAGCATCAGCACGAAGGACGGCGACGCCGTTCTGCTGAGCGCGGAGGATTACAGCGGCTTGATGGAGACGCTGTATCTGGTCTCGGTGCCCGGCATGAGAGAGAAGGTCATGGACGGGTTGAAACAGCCGCTGGATGAGTGCCTGGACGAAGAGGACGTGGAGTGGTAAATGTACAAGATCGTCTACACAAAAACGGCGGCAAAGGACATCCCGAAGCTGAAAGCCGCACATCTGGCGGATAAGGCGAAGGCATTGATCGATATTATCCGGGATGACCCCTTCCAGAAGCCGCCGCCCTATGAAAAACTGGTCGGTGATCTGGGCGGAGCGTACAGACGCCGCATCAATTTACAGCACCGGCTGGTCTATCAAGTCTATGAGGAAGAAAAGACCATCAAGATCCTGAGCCTCTGGACGCATTACGAGCGATAAAAAATGCCATCGTGCTCTCAAAGCGCGATGGCATTTTTATTATCTAAGAGGTTTACCCTTTACACCCCTGCTCTTCCCAGTCGCCGAAATCAGAAGCCTCAGCAATCTTGGTGGGGTCGAATTTGCCGCTTTCGTCCTTGGGGGCGACGGCGGGGCCGGCCTCTACGGGGTTCGGGTTCGGGGCCTCGGGGTCATAGACCGGGCGTTCCTCGTCCGGGCTGGCCGGTGCCGCAGGTTCTTCGGCCTCTGCCTTTGGTGCGGCAGGCGTTTCGGCGGGAGAGGCCTCTTCCGCCGGTGCGGCGGCTTCGGCCTCTGCCTTGGCTTCGCCCTCAGCGTATGCCTCGGCGGTCTTGGCGGCCTCTGCATCGTCCTGCTCGGCGTCCTCGGGAAACTCGATGGATTCGATGAAAGGAGCGGCCTTCTCGTTCAGGAACTTGTCCATGATGACGATGGCAGCACCAGTAGCCGCCACAGCGGCGGCAGTGCCCAGAATGCGGAAGATTGCTTTCATGTCATGACCTCCTTGGCAGTGTGGTGATTTAAGAGAACGTGACCACGTCGTTCAGCGGCTTCTCGGCAGGCTCCACCGACAGAGCAGTGAGCACCGGGCCTTTGCCGCGGTAGATGTTGTGGAACTTGTAGCCCACCTTGGCCGTTACCTTGACCCAAGCCCGCTGCTCGAGGGCCTTGTAGCCGTCGTAGCTGCAGGGGAAGCCCACGAACTGGATGTCCTGCACGCAGCAGGTCATGGCGAACCGGCCGGGCACGAAGCTGTTCTTGCCGGCGCGGTTGGTCTGGCAGACCTGCGCGAGGAACTTGACGGTCTTGCCCGTGTACTTCTGCGGCTCGTCCTGACAGTCCATATACCAGATGCCGAAATCCTCGTCCGGGATGTCGATGACCGGGGCGTTGATGTCAAAGGGCAACGGGTCGGGGATGTCGTCGTAAGCCACGCTGCCGTCCTTGAACTCATAGGCGATGTCGCACTTGCGGGAAGCCTGACGCACCAGCTTGTGCAGCTCCTGACGGGCAGCGTCGTTGTTGACGGCTTCGGCGCGGTTGAAGACGATCAGCTCGCTGCGGGCGATCTTGTCCAGCATCAGCGCGCGCATGGAGTTGTCGCGGGCGTAGGTCAGGGCGGTGGTGCCGTCGGCGGTGGCGATGCACTGGTAGACGATCCAGTTCTCGGGCAGGTTGTTTGCCAGATCCTGCAGCATCCACATACCGTTGTACTCGATGACCACGCGGCCTGCATCGGCCTCCTTGGCCAGCTTGGCGAGGTTCTGGGGGTTCAGCTCAGCCTTGTCCTCGAGGTTGTAGAGGGTCACGCCGGGGAAGGCGAACTTCTTCTGATTATATTCCTCTTCGCCCTCCTCGCAGACCAGCAGAAGGGTCTTGTCGCCGGAGTCGAAGTTGGGGTCTTCAAAGGTCTCCTGAATGAACTTGGTCTTGCCGCTCTCGAGGAAGCCCACAAACAGGTATACCGGGATCTCATTTGCCATAATCGTTTATCCTTTCAGGGCCAATATCAGCAGCCGAACAGTGCTGCGATGGCCTTCTCATCCAGCTTGGAGCCGATGACCACCAGCTTGCCGCCGACATCTGCGCCGCGTGCGCGGACTTCCCACTCGCCGGGGACATAGTCGAACTCCAGCCAGCCGTCGGTGCCGCCGTCCACGATGCCCTTGGAGCGGAGGATCATGCCGTAATTGCCGGAGTCCAGCTCGGTGAGGGCGTGCTCGATGTCCGCCTTGGAGAATTTCTTGGCCGTCTCGACGCCCCAGCTGGTGAAGACCTCGTCGGCGTCATGGTCGTGATGATGGTGATGGTGGCCGCAGCAGCAATGACCGTCGTGGTCATCGTGGTCGTGGTGGTGATGCTCATGCTCGTCCTCATCATCGTCCTCGTCGTGGTCGTGATGATGACCGCAGCAGCAGTGCCCGTCATGATCATCGTCATCATGGTCGTGGTGATGATGGTGCTCGTGCTCCTCATCCTCATCATCGTCGTCATCCTCATCGTGATGATGGCCGCAGGTGCAGACGCCGTTCTCATCGTAATGATGATGGTGGTGATGATGCTCTTCCTCCTCGTCCTCGTGGGCGCGCTCCTCGTTGGCCTTGGCCGCCATGGCAATCAGCTCGGCCTTGAAGTCGTTCTTGGTGGACATGGCCTTCAGGATCTGCTCACCGGTCAGAGCGTCCCATGCGGTGGTGACGATGGTGGCGGTGGGGTTCTTCTCACGCAGCAGGGCCACAGCGGCGGCGATCTTTTCCTCAGAGGCGGTCTGGGTGCGGCTGAGGATGATGCAGCTTGCGTGGCTGATCTGGTCGTCGTAGAACTCGCCGAAGTTCTTCATATACATCTTGACCTTGTTGACATCGGCCACGGTGACAAAGCTGCTGAGCTGGACGTCCAGATGCTCGGCCACGCCCTCGACAGCGCGGGTCACGTCAGACAGCTTGCCGACGCCGGACGGCTCGATGACGATGCGGTCGGGGTGGTACTGCTCCACCACCTGCTGGAGTGCGGCGCGGAAATCGCCCACCAGAGAGCAGCAGATGCAGCCGGCGTTCAGCTCGTTGATCTGGATGCCGGACTCCTTCAGGAAGCCGCCGTCGATGCCGATCTCGCCGAACTCGTTCTCGATGAGCACGACCTTCTGGCCTGCAAAGGACTCCTTGATGAGCTTCTTGATCAGAGTGGTCTTACCGGCACCAAGGAAGCCGGAGAAAATGTCGATCTTGGTCATATTCGAAATGCCTCTTTCTTTTATGCAGCCGCCGCAAAAGGCGCTGCCCAGCAGGCCCTGCGGGCCTTACAAGCAATCCGGGGCGCTGAGTGCTGACCCGGAAAAATTCCTACACTCCTATTATAACAAGGCTGTCAATGGCAAACCGGCCTTTTTGATGAGAAATTTGTAACATTTTTTGCAATTTGCTTGCGTTTTCGGGTCAGCTCAGCTCCTCCGTGAGCCAGTCCGCTACTTTTTCAGTTTGTTCGTCCGTCTCGGCGGTGAGCCAGAAAATGCCGTCCTCCGTTTCCACTCGCAGGAATTTTCCGGCGGTGGGGTCGAGGCAGAGGTGGACAGTGCCGTCGTGTACCATGACGAAGGTGCCCTGCCAGTAGTGCTCCAAGTCGATGCCGCCGACCCGGCTTGCCTCCGGCAGAGAGGAATAGACCTGTACTTTGGTGATGCTGTCCAGAGGGATGATGTACTTCCGGGTCTTGCCGTGGTAAGATTGCAGCTCTACGGTGGGTGATACCTGCAATTCCAGCCTTGCGGGCGTGTGGTCGAGGACGCCTAGCACCGGCCCGGTCAGTAGGATGGCAGCGATTGCAATGGCATTGACCGCCACAGCAAGCTTCCCCCGGAGGGTGGCGAGGTTGGCGGTAGTCCCCTTGCCGATGCGCTTAGGCACAGAGGCGCGCGTGTCGTCAGGAGCATAATAGAACAGACCGTATTTCCATGGGACATCTCCGGGGGCTGCGGGCCAGCCGTGGGCATCCCGCAGCCTTTGGAGGGTGCGATTTGCCCACAGACAGGGCAGATACGGCAGAGCCAGACTTCCGAAAAAGAAATAGACCCAGACCATGACCCGGAGCAGCGAATCGGGCAGGAAAAACAGCCCGACGCCCCCGGCGGCGCAGAGCAGGCAGATGATGCGCAACCAGCGCAGATATTGTTGCACGATGCTCTGCACCTCGGGCAGGGCGGCGGCGTCCGGCGGCAGTGTGACGCCCAGCAGAGCGCCGTTCTGGTCGATGCGCTTCAGGCTCAGATAATCGATGCCGACGCAGACGATAAGACAGGCGAGCATAATGATGGAAAATGCCATGAGAACGCCTCCATTCAATAAGTCTATGGCCCTAGGATACACGGAACGCGGCAAAAAGTCAAAATGATGCCCACGAATTGCATTCTGTGGCGCAGAATGATACAATAGACCCGGCAGATCATCGCCGCCGGGCGTTTTTCCGGCAGAACAAAGAAAGAAGGCTTTTTTGATATGAGCATGAATACCGTTCCTGAGCGTCTGGCCGCCCTGCGCGCGGCCATGAAGGCAAATGGTGTGGACGTCTACCTCATTCCGGTGGGCGACCCGCACGCCAGCGAGTATATGCCGGACCACTACACCGCCCTGACCTACTTCTCCGGTTTCCACGGCGAGAACTCCAACTTCGTCGTGACCATGACCGAGAGCGCCGTCTGGGCGGATGGCCGCTACTTTGTGCAGGCCGAGAAGGAAATTGCAGGTACTGAGATCCAGCTGATGCGGATGGGTGAGCCGGATGTGCCCACCGCCGAGCAGTACTGCGCCAAAGTCCTGCCCGAGGGCGGCAAGCTGGGCCTCTGCGGCCTGACGGCCTCCTGCGGTCTGGTGCGCAGCCTGCAAAAAGAGCTGGACGCCAAGAAGGGCACCATCAAGCTGCTGAACCTCGAGGACGAGCTGTGGACTGAGGGCCGTCCCGCCCTGCCTGCTACCCCGGCGTGGATCCTGCCGAAGGAATATGCAGGCTTCTCCCCCGCCGAAAAGCTGGGCCAGCTGCGCGCGAAGCTCTCTGAGCTGGGCTGCACCGCACAGCTTATGGGCAAGCTGGACAACCTTGCATGGCTGCTCAACCTCCGCGCCATGGACATCCAGTGTACCCCCTATGCCATGGCCTATTGCTACGTCACCCCGGACAAGGCGACTCTCTTCATCAACACCGCCCGCGTCAGCGCGGAGGCAGCGGCTGAGCTGAAGGAGAACGGCGTCGAGCTGGCAGAGTACGACGATGTGCTCTCCTTCCTCGCCGCCCAGACCGAGACCCAGACCGTGCTGGCCGACCCCGCCTCCGTCAACTATGCTGTCTATCAGACGCTGGAGGCCAACCCGGCCCTTACCGTCAAGGATGAGGCCGACCCCCTGCTGCCCATGAAGGGCGTCAAGAACGAAGTCGAGCTGGCCCACACCCGCGAGGCCCACCTCCGGGACGGCGTGGCCATGGTGCGCTTCCAGATCGAGCTGGAGAACCGTCTGGCTGCCGGCGAGGAGCTGACCGAGCTGACCATCGACGAGCTCCTCCACAAATACCGCAGCGCACAGGACAAGTTCCTGACCGAGAGCTTCGGCACCATCGCCGCCTACGGCCCGAACGCCGCCATGATGCACTACCACGCCACCGAGGAAGATCACGCAAAGCTGGAGAAGAAGGGCTTCCTGCTGGTGGACAGCGGCGCGACCTACATGGACGGCACCACCGACATCACCCGTACCTACCCGCTGGGCGAGCTGACCGAGGACGAGCGGCTGTTCTACACTTGGACGCTCCAGTGCCACATCGACATCGCCCGGGCCGTCTGGCTGGACTACTGCGACGGCCATATGCTGGACACCATCGCCCGCGAGCCGCTGTGGCGCCACCTCATCAACTACCGCTGCGGCACCGGCCACAGCGTCAGCCATGTGGGCAATGTCCACGAAGGCCCCCACGCCCTGAACGGCCGCAATACCACCGTCTTCAAGCCCGGTATGATCGTCACCGATGAGCCGGGCGTCTACGAGGGCGGCGTCGTGGGCATCCGCATCGAGAACGAGCTGGAGTGCTATCACAAGGCCTCCAACCAGTACGGCGAGTTCCTCGCCTTCCGTCCGGTGACGTTCGTGCCCATCGCCATCTCCCCCATCGTCCCCGGCGTGCTGAGCCGCGACGAGCTGGATTGGCTGAACGCCTACCACCGCGAGGTCTTCGAGAAGCTGGCTCCCCGTCTGACCGAGGATGAGCGCGACTGGCTGGCCAAGAAGTGCGCTGCCATCGGGGCATAACAAATAAAAGAAGGGCTGCGGCATATCGACAACCTCTCCGTCATTGCTTCGCAATGCCACCTCTCCTATCGAGGAGAGGCCTTGGCATTCTGGAAAGCTTTCCCTCTTCGCCAGAGGCTCCCCTCGGTAGGGGAGCTGTCGAGCGAATGCGAGACTGAGAGGTTGGGATGTGCAACAGCCCGTTTTTGTTTCTCGTCAGGACCTTTGCTCCAGCTCGGCCTTGTGCTCTTTCCAGTAGGCCTTGGCCTCGTCGATGACCTTTTTGAAGGGGCCGGAGGGATAGGTGCTCTCGGCGATGTCGATGAGGAACTTGTAGAGCTGGGGACGCACCTCCTCGTACATCCCGAGGCGGGTGTAGAGGTCTTTGTAGTAGCGGAACACCTGAATTTTGTTCTGCACGAGGGTGGCGGGCTTGATCTGGGTGTGGCAGATGCTCTGGGGGTTCTGGACGTAGTAGTAGCCGGGCTGCGGGATGGACGCAAAGACCTCGGCGTACTGGATATACTGCATATTGAACACGAGGTCTTCGGCCCAGCGCATCTCGCTGGTAAAGCGGATGTCGTGGGCCGCGAAAAGGTCGCGGCGGTAGAGCTTGTTCCAGAGCACGCCGTAAAAATATGAAGCGGGCTTGTCCATCAGGCGGAGGGCGAAGGTGTCCTTGTCGTAGATGCCTGCGGGCAGGAAGCCGTATTCCCTCGTTTCCGGCGGGCGGGCAACGTGCATGACGCCGAGATCGTCCTGAATCTTTTCCAGCACCTGCCCGGGCTTGGATGCCCCGGCGGGGATGACCATGGTGTAGGGCGAGATGACGAGGTCAGCGCCCGACTGCTCCGCCGCCTCCACCAGCCGGGCTGTGTAGTCCGGGGCGATGTAGTCATCGCTGTCCACGAACTGGACGTACTTACCGCTGGCCAGCTTGAGGCCGAGGTTGCGGGTGTCGGACACGCCGGAGTTGGCCTTGTCCACCAGCAGGATGCGGCTGTCCTTTTTGCGGAACTCCTCGCAGACGGGCAGGCTCTGGTCCTTGGAGCCGTCGTTGATGACGATGATCTCGAGATCCTCATATTGCTGGGCACAGATGCTGCCAAGACAGCGGTTCAGATGGCTCTGGGCATTGTACACCGGCAGGATGATGCTGACGAGGGGCATTTCCATAGCAGTTTCTCCTTTTATCGCAATTTTCAAAAATAGCGCCTGTCAAAACGGCATCTTTGCGATAGCGCTTTTTACAGCAATGATACTCCCACCGGGCCGAAAAAGCAAGCACCCGGCGGAAGGCCCGAAAGGGGGCTTTGAATTGATCTTCCATATCGCAGTGTGCAGCCCGGACAGCGTCCTCCGCAGCCGGGTGGAGCGACAGTGCCTCGACTATTATGCCCGGCGGGACGATGCCTGCATCGTCGAGCAGCTGGACGGCCCGGAGGCCCTGCTGGCCCGGGACGACGCCGGGGAGCGGTACGAGCTGTATCTCATCGAGCTGCCCAGCACGGCGGCCGCTGCGTCGCTGCGAGCGGCGGCGGCGCTCCGCAGCCGGGGACGCAGGACGCCGATGGCCTTTCTGGCCCACACGCCCGCCCACGCCTACAGCGCCTACCGGGTGGACGCCATGCAGTATTTATTGCTGCCCGTCCCGCCCGAGCAGCTGATGGCCCTGCTGGCCCGGGCCACCGAGCCGGAGTACGGCCCGGCCATCCCGGTGGCCACGGCGTCGGGGCTGCGGGTGCTGCCCTTCGCGGACATCGAGTACCTCGAGTGCACCCACCATGTGGTGCATTTCCACCTCGCCAGCGGCGAGGATGTGCCCTCCCTCTCGGTCCGGGTCCCCTTCGCGCAGGTGGCCCAGCCGCTGCTGGCAGATGAGCGCTTCGTCCAGCTCCACCGCTCCTATGTGGTCAATCTGGCGGCAGTCTCCCAGCTGGCAGCGAGCGAGTTCTGGATGCAGAGCGGCGCGCGGGTGCCTGTGCCGCGCGGACGGGAGCCTGCGGCCCGCACGGCGCTGCGGGATTATCTGGAAAAGCAGTTTCAATAAACAGCAGTGGGGGGGCCCGGAATGAGCCTCCCCACTGCTGTTTTCATGTTGCTGTAATTCTTGCCTTGCAATAAAACCGCTTCTTAAAGCTCCGCCCAGTCCAGCTGTGTCCAGTCGTGTATGTACTGGTCGGCGAGGCGCTGCAATTCGGGCTGATCGGCGGCGCTGGTCTCGTCCTCGATGTCGATGAGGTAGAAGCCGCACTGCTTTGCGGTGCGGGAGGCGTAGACGGCGTCTTCACAGACGACGGCGTCGGCGGGGCCGCTGCCGCCCAGACGGTCCAGCACCTCATGGAACACGGCGGGGTGGGCCTTGCTCTTCGCGCCCTGTGCGGTGCAGAAAAACTCGAAATAGTCCGCCACGCCCAGCCGGGTGAGGACCTCTTCGCACTGGTCAGCCCATGTGTTGGAGCAGATGCACATCCGCGCCCCCTCGGCCTTCAGCCGGGCCAGCATCTCCCGGACGCCGGGCTTCAGCTCGACCTTTTGATACAGGTCCCGGATGACCTGCCGCATGGCGGGTTCGTAGTCCCGGAGGGTGAGGGGCAGGTCGTAGGTGCGGATAAGATACTCCGCCCCCTCCACCATCCCCATGCTCAGAAGGACGTCGTGGATGCCGGGCCGGGCCTCGCGGCCATAGCGGCGCAGCAGCTCCAGCGGTGCGCCCTGCCACACCACGGTCATGCTGTCGGTGAGGGTGCCGTCCATGTCGAATATCCATTGTTTGCGGTGCATCTGTGGTCCTCCTGAATCGTTCTGGCAAAGTGAATTTATTATAGCATATTTTTTGTTACAAAAACAGAGAGAAATCTCCCGGGAAATATGCTATAATCTAGGAAAAACCGGAACGCATCAAAGGAGGCGGCAGATATGGCGCAGAACAACACCCCCATAAGGGCGCTGGTGCTGGCAGGCGGCGGTGCACGCGGCAGCTATCAGGTGGGCGTCTGGCGGGCGCTCACCGAGCTGGGCTGGCGGCCCCAGATCATCACGGGCACCAGCGTGGGCAGCCTCAACGGTGCGATGTTCGCCCTCGACCTCTACGAGACGGCCCGGGATATGTGGCTTACCATCCGCAGTCAGGATGTGATAGAGCTGCCCGCCGAGGACGCGCCCCTGCCGGAGCTGCACGCCTTTCTCAAGGACGCCGTGACGCAGGGCGGCATGGACGTCACCCCGCTGGAAGAGATCGTGGAGCGGGTGCTGGACGAGGACGCCCTCCGCCGCAGCCCCATCCGGCTGGGTCTCGTCACGGTGGAGCAGAAGACGCTCAAGGCCCGGGAGCTTCCGCTGGAAGAGATCCCGGAGGGAAAGGTAAAAGACTACCTGCTGGCCTCGGCGGCCTGCTTCCCGGCCCTGCGTGCCCACACCATCGACGGCGTTTCCTATCTGGACGGCGGCTACCGGGACAATATGCCCACGGCGCTGGCCCAGAAGATGGGGGCGGAAGAGCTGGTCTGCGTGGACCTTGAGGGCGTGGGCATCACCCGCCCCAACCGCACCGGCCTGCCCACGACCCTCATCCGGAGCTACTGGGAGCTGGGCGACATCCTTCACTTCGACCCCGCCACCGCCCGGCGGAACATCGAGCTGGGCTATCACGATACCCTGCGGGCCTTTGGGCGGCTGCGCGGCTGTGCCTACGCTGTGGACAGCGGGGCCGGGAGCAGCGCGGACGCCGCCGCATTCCATGCGGCCTTTGAGGCCGTCCAGAAGGAGGTGCGGGAGAAGCACCCCTCCACCCTGACGGCGGACATTGCCCTCCTGCTGGCGAAGCTCTCGGATGCCGAGCTGGCCCCGCTGGAAGCCGTCGCCGAGGATGTGGGTGTGGACCCTGCTCCCTACTATACCACCCGCAGCTTGGGAGAAGCGTTCCTCACAAAATGCGACTTTGAGCGCCTTTCGCGCTTCGGGCCGCTGTTCGAGGGCGAGGCAGGCCCGGCACAGGCCGCGCGGGCCGCGCTGCTGCCCAACACCTTTTTGCAGGCACTGGTCTGCCGGGCGCTGACCGGCAGGGTGCCGCCGGAGGAAATGGAAACATGAAGAGATACAAGGGCTTTACCGCCTCGCCCGGCCTTGTGCTGGGGCAGGTGAGCCGTCTTGAGCGCCCGCCGCTGGTCTTTGGCGAGGGGCCGTTCCATCCCGAGCAGGAAAAGCAGGCGCTGGAAGATGCCATTCAGCTGGCTCAGAAGGAGCTGAACGATATGGCAGACCGCGCCGCCCCCACCGAACAGGCCATCTTTCTGTTCCAGAGCATGATGCTGGAGGATGAGGGCTTCATGAATGAGGTCAACTTCCAGATCCGGGCCGGTGTGGGTGCAGCCGAAGCGATGGACCGTGTGGGCCGCCGCTACGCGGCCCAGCTCTCGGCTATGAAAGACAACGCCTATATGCAGCTGCGGAGCGTGGACATCCTCGACGTGACCCAGCGCATCACCAACATCCTCTGCCGCCGCCCCCGCAGCTGGCTGGCCCTCGACCACCCGGTCATCATCGCGTCGGACCTGCTCATGCCCACTGACCTGTTCAGCATCCCGTCGGGGCGCATCCTCGGCCTTATCACTGCCGAGGGCAGCGGCCAGAGCCACGCGGCCATCATCGCCCGCTCGCTGAACATCCCGGGCATCACGCAGGTGGGCCGGGACTTCCTCGAGGACTGCGATGGCCGCGAGGTCATCCTGAACGCCACCGAGGGCGAGTGCATCCTTGACCCGGACGCCGCCGCCCGCCAGAGCGCCATCACCCGCATCTGCGAGCTGCAGCGCCAGAACGAGGAGCTGAACGCGCAGCTGGAGCTGCCCAACCGCACCCGGGACGGCGAGGAGTTCGAGCTTCTGGCCAACTGCTTCGGCCCGGAGGATGTGGGCACGGCCATGAGCTCCGGAGCGTCCGGCGTGGGCCTGCTGCGCAGCAGCTACATGATGCTGCCCGGCCACGCCATGGACGAGCAGGAGCAGTATCTGTTCTATACCTCCTGCCTCGCCGCCGCCAAGGGAAAGATGGTGACGGTGCGCACCTTCGACTTTGGTGCCGACCGCACGATGGCGGACGCCTATCAGGGCGTCCAGTCCTCCAAGCTGGGCCTGCGGGGCATCCGCAGCAGCCTGCGCAACCTGCCCCAGATGGCAGTCCAGATCTGTGCCCTCATGCGGGCTGCCGCCAAAGGCCCCCTGCGGGTCATGTTCCCCATGGTGACGGACATCGAGGACTGGGATTCCGCCATGCAGGTGGTGGACCACTGCCGCCGCAAGCTCGCGGAGCGGGGGGAGGAGTTCGAGCCGGATGTGCCCTTCGGCGTCATGCTCAGCATCCCTGCCGCCTGCCTGACGGCAGAGGATTTTACGGCCCACGGCTGCCGCTTTTTTGTCATCGGCACTAACGACCTGACCCAGTACACCCACGCCGTGAGCCGTGAGCTGGCCATTGCCGAGCACTACTACCGCCCCGCCAGCCCGGCCATGAAAAAGCTCATCGCCATGGTGGTGGACGCCGCGAAAAAGGCCGACATCCCTGTGACGATCTGCGGCCTTGCCGTCGGCAACGCCGTCAACGCCACCCAGTATCTCCGCCTCGGCCTGCGCAGCTTCTCCATGAGTCCCCAGAACCTGCTGGCCATCAAAAAGGCCCTGCGGGATGCAGAAACAAGATAAAGAAAAAGGGCGTCCCGCCGCGGCGGGACGCCCGTTTTGCGG
>NZ_JAJEQL010000043.1:0-15354 GCF_020687345.1 Faecalibacterium butyricigenerans | reverse complement strand
TGTGTAAGTGGAGTGATCCATTCAGCAAGCGTGTACTAATAGGTCGAGGGCTTGACCACAATTCGCTTGAGACTCTTAGAGTCAACGAAAAAATGTAAGCAGTGATTATTCAGTTTTGAAGGCACGTCCTTCAGGAAATACTAGACAAAGTAAGTCAGAAATGATATACTTAGCTAGTCATATGGTCGGTGACGATGACGGTGAGGTTCCACCTGTTCCCATTCCGAACACAGCAGTTAAGCTCACTCGTGCCAAAGATAGTTAGCTGGAAACGGCTTGTGAAAATAGGTAGCCGCCGACTTGAATATGCCGTTCTGAGAGTTCTCAGGGCGGTTTTTGTTGTGTCTGCGGATTGTAATTTCTGTCTAAAATTATTATAATGGATAAAATCAGAAAGGGGAAGCGCATGATGGGAAATGAGGAAAATAAAACACTTTATGATATTTATCGGGGGATACTCTGCAATAACCAGAGCTTTCAACTCGGAAAGCAGGCACAGGTAGAATATCGTTTTGACTGCCCGGAGTATGCAGAGCTGAAAGAAAAATATCATCTCAATGAAATTGCCGGAAACGGGACAGAGCTGGAGCACAGTGTGCGGCTGTTGAAGTATCTTGCCCCGAAACTGACACACAGTGCGTGGTACGATAACAGCGTTCCGTGCAATGGGCTGGCGCTGCTGGAATACAGTCTGGAGCAGCCGGAGCATGGGATCAATTGTCTGAACAAATCCAAGATACTGGAGGAATGCTGTCTGGCACTGGGGATCTACGCCCGGAGAGTGAGAATGCTGCCCTATTCGCCCTTTGACAGCGACTGTCATGTCGTGACAGAGATTTTTGACAGGACTCTGGGAAAATGGTGTATGCTCGACCCCACGACCAACGGCTATCTGGTCGATGAAACGGGCAGCGTTCTCTCTTTGCTGGAAGCCAGAGAGAGGATGGCGCAGGCAGGGTTTGTGACGTTCTGCCGGGCGGATGAAACGGTGCAGGACCTGCATGAAGTGGCTCAGAAAGAAATGGAATGGAGCGCGTATTTTGCCAAAAATCTGTTCCGGCTCCAGATCGACGCGGTTTCTCAGTTTGGAGAGACAGGGAAATGGCTGGATGTGATCCCGGAACACTTTTCGGTCCGACAGTGGAGCAAGGCAAAGGCGGAGTACCGCATCACGATGGCACCGGAGTATGCAAAAACAGAGAATGGCTTTGAGATGGCGAAGATGCTTCCGCTCTTTCAGAAAGCAGTAAAAGAAGCAGAGACGATGCAGGAGCCGGAGAGCATTTCGGTGCGATGCATAGCAGATGCCCCTCAATAAAAAGATAAAACAAGAACGACCCCGCTGTGCTGAGCTCAACACAGCGGGGTCGCTCTTTCTATCAGGTGGAGTATTGTTCAGAAGGACAGCTTCGGCTTAGCCTTTGCCTGCGCAGCCGAACAGCTCGATCTTCTCCTTGCACTTGGCCTCGATGGCCTTTGCGCCGGGAGCCAGCAGCTTGCGGGGGTCGAAGCCCTTGCCCTGCTGATCCTTGCCCTCTTCGATGTACTTGCGGGTGGCCTCAGCGAAGACCAGCTGGCACTCGGTGTTGATGTTGATCTTGGAGACGCCGAGGCTGATGGCCTTGGCGATCATGTCGTCGGGGATGCCGGTGCCGCCATGCAGGACCAGAGGAATGTTGTTGGTAGCCTTGTGGATGCGGTCCAGAGCCTCGAAGTCCAGACCCTTCCAGTTGGCCGGGTAGACGCCGTGGATGTTGCCGATGCCGGCAGCGAGGAAATCGATGCCCAGATCGGTGATCTTTGCGCACTCTGCGGGGTCAGCGATCTCACCATTGCCCACAACGCCGTCCTCGACGCCGCCGATGGAACCGACCTCGGCCTCGATGCTCATGCCCTTGGAGTGTGCCAGAGCGACCAGCTCCGTGGTCTTGGCGACATTCTCCTCGATGGAGTAGTGGCTGCCGTCGAACATGATGGAGGAGAAGCCAGCCTCAACGCAGGCCTTGCAGCCCTCGTAGGTGCCGTGATCCAGATGCAGAGCGACCGGAACGGTGATGCCCATCGAATCGACCATTGCGTCCACCATTGCGGCGACGGTCTTGAAGCCGGTCATGTACTTGCCGGCACCCTCGGAGACGCCCAGAATGACGGGACTCTTCATCTCCTCGCAGGCGGTCAGGACAGCCTTGGTCCACTCCAGATTGTTGATGTTGAACTGAGGCACACCGTAGTGGCCGTCGCGGGCTTTGATGAGCATTTCGGTTGCATTTACCAACATATTATTTACCTCCAAAATTTATCGGGGTCTCTTCGTACCCACACAGCACTTCGTGTATGGTTTAACGAAGTTGCAACCTTAGTATACCCCAAACAGAGGGCAAAATCAATCCACTAGAGAGTTTTTGTAATCAAACCGAAGCTTTCTTGGCCGGAAACGCAGTAGAAAAATGGAAAAACGAGTGAAATGCAACATTTTTACAAGCGGCGACAACATCTGAGCAGAGGAACGAGAGAGGGACAAAAGGGGACGATTTTCAACAGAAGACTGCATTCGTCAAAATGATATTGGATAAAAAGGCAAAAGAATGGCTGCTTCGATTCAAAAATTTGTCATAATTCTGACTTGAAAATTACAAAATGTATGCAAGGTTCTGAGCCTGTCGAGATAAGAATGTGGAAAACCTCGTGGAAAGTGTGGAATTCAACCTGAAAAACAGGCATGAGCGCTTGAGTTTTGAACTCTTTCCACAGGGTTTTCAACTTGTGGAAAAAACAGGGCCGATATACGATGGGTAAAACGCTTTAGATGTGGAAAACTTTTGCCTCCGGCAAAAAGACGGATGCTCGGTGTGCAGAGGGACAACACTTACCCCATGCGGTGCTGTCCGGACAGCAGCACAGAAATTTCACGGGAGAAAAATCACAATTCTATGGCGAACACCGGCTTCTTATGTTATACTTCAAGATGAGTCATCATCGCCTGCCGCACTGCGGCATGGAAAGATTTGCTGAATGAAACACAACGGCGCCGGGCCGGAAGAGCCACGGCGTCCTGCGATAGAAATGGAAGGAGCACTTCATGGAAGAACGCAATACGTCCCGCCGCCCCCGCCGCGAAAAGGCCGAGGAGCAGCCCCGGAACGAGAGCCTTGTTTACGGAAAGAACCCGGTCACGGAGCTGCTGAAGAGCGGCTCCGGCGTGGATACCGTGCTGCTGGCAGAGGGCATGGCCCCCGCTGTGGCGGCCTACTACACCGCAATGGCCAAGGAGGCCGGTGCCACCGTCAAGCGGGTGCACCCCAATAAGCTGCGCCTCATGACCGGCACCGAGAGCCATCAGGGCGTAGCTGCCTTTGCCAGCGAGATCGAATACGCAACGGTGGAGGACCTGCTGGCCGCAGCCAAAGAGAAGGGCGAACCACCCTTCCTCGTGCTGAGTGATGGCATCGAGGACCCCCACAATCTGGGCGCAGTCATGCGCTCGGCCCTGCTGTGCGGCGCACACGGCATCGTCATCCCCAAGCGGGGCGGCGCATCCGTGACCCCCACCGTCATCAAGTCCAGCGCTGGTGCTGCGGAGCGACTGCCCGTGGCCCGGGTGGCCAACATCGGCGAGACCATCCGCCGCCTCAAGGAGCAGGGCGTTTTCGTCTACTGCGCCGATATGGATGGCGTGTCCCTGCGCCGGAACAACCTCACCGGCCCCATCGCACTGGTGCTGGGCAGTGAGGGCAGCGGCGTGTCGCAGCTGGTGAAGAAGCTCTGCGACGGCGTGGTGAGCCTCGATATGGCTGCACGAGGCACCGGTGTGGACAGCTTCAACGTCTCGGTAGCGGCTGGCATCATCCTGTATGAGATCCAGAGCCAGCGTGCCGCACAGGGCTGAGACGCCCTCAATAAGAGATCAGGGAGGGAAGACAGCAGATGCCAAAGGATGAAGAGCGGAAGGAACTGACGCAGGAAGAGATCGACGCCCGCGACGAGAAATTCCGTACCTTTTTTACGACCAGTGTGGCGCAGGTCCCGGAGGAGATGACCCGACGGGACGATGGAGCGGCCGAAAAGCCTAATAAGGGCCTGTTCGGTCGGCTGTTCCGCCGCGAGAAAACGGAGCTGCAGGCCGACGGCGCAGTGGAAGAGAGCGGCACCGGCGAGATCCGGCTAGGCGGTGAGGAGCAGGAGAAACCCTCCGAGCTGGAGCTGGTCCTGAAGCTGGAAGAGGAGACAGAGCCTTCGAAGCCTGAGACGCCGGAGCCGGCGGGAGCGGCGAGTGCGCCCCAGCCGGAACCGGAAAAGCCCCAAGTGTCCCAGCCCAAAGCGCCGGAGACGCCTGCCCCCCAGCCGGACAAAAAGCCAACGGAAAAACAGTCTGCCTCCCAGAAAAAGGCCGTCCAGTACGGCCCGCGCACCCCGCAGGAGCAGTACGAGGACCGGGAGATGCAGGCACTGAAGGCCATGCTCTTCGGCCCGAAGCCTCAGCCGGAGGCCGAAAAGCCGGAGAAGAGCGTCCCGGAAGCCCCGGCTGTCCAGAAGCCGGGACCGGAAAAAGAGCCGGATGCCAAGCCGGAGAGGCCTGCTGTGCCGCTGCCCGAGCTGGTATTTGCGGAGGACAAGACGGCGAAGCCCCATGCAGCCCCGGCCATGCACTTCTTCGGCAAGGGGGAGGACGAGGAAACGCCCTCTGCCCCCACCCGCACGACGCCGCCCAGCAGCGACGACAGCATGAGCCTGCCGCTCATTGACCTGAACGACGACGGGCCTGCTCCCGCAGAGACACCGGACGCCGAAGCGCCTGCGCAGCCTGCCGCAGAGGAAGCCGCCCCCGCAGAAGAGGCGGCCACCGAGGCGGAAAAGACCCCCGAAGCGCCTGAGCAGATGGGCGACCGGCTGCGCCGGATGAGCGCGGCCCTTACCCTGCGCTGTGCGCTGGGCGGCATCCTCGCGCTGGTGCTGCTCCACTTCGGCCTTGCCGCAGAGGGCCTTGTCGGCCCGCTGGCCGGGCTGGACCCCGTGACTGCCCCGGCGGCGTTCTACGCTGCCAACCTGCTCTTCTACGCCTTGGCACTGGCCGTGGGCTGGCCCGTCCTGCGGGATGGCCTGCAGGGCCTGCGGGGCCGTCCCAGCATGGAGACGATGCCCGCGCTGGCCGCTTGTGCCGCCCTGCTGCAGGCCGCTGTGGCCCTGCTGAACGCCAAGAGCTATCAGCCGTCCAGTTTCACCCTCCTGTCCGGCATCGCGGCGCTGGGACTCTTCCTTGCGCTGCTGGGCGACCGGGTGCTGCTGGCCTCAGTGCAGGGCGGATTTGCGCTGGCGCAGGCCGCACCGGAGCGGCGCGGCGCGTTCCGCGCCAAGGACAAGGAGCTTGTCCGGGTGCTGGCTAAGAATATGGAAGAAAAAGACCCGTGGGTGCTGCTCAGCCGCCCCACCGAGTGGGACGACGCGATGGTGGAACAGGGCTTTGGCCCCCGTGCCTGTGAGCGCCGCGCCCGCAAAACGAACTATATCCTGCTGGGCGTGGCCCTTCTGGCCGGATTCGTATTCCTCGTCATGGGCGGCGGCGTCAACGGCAGCGCGGCGGCCCTGACCGCCGTGCTCTGCATGGGGTCGCCCCTGTCCTCCACCCTCATCGCCGGCCTTGCGTCTCTGCGGCTGCAGCAGACCGCAGCTGCCTCGGGCGCTGTGGTGCCCGGCTGGTCGGCCATCGAGGAGCTGGGCGGTGTGGACACGGTGCAGGCCGACGCCGACGAGCTGTTCACGCCGGACAGCGTCCTGCTGGAGGACATCCGCATCTTCAAGGGCGGCCGCATTGACCGGGCCATCCTCTATTCGGCCAGCGTCCTCAGCCAGTGCTGCAACACCCTGAGCGGCCTGTTCCGCCAGATCATCGAGGACCGCACCGACATCCTCTACCCCGTCAAGGATCTGGAAGTCCATCGGGGCCTCGGCTTCTCCGCGTGGTGCGACAACAACCGTGTCCTCATCGGCTCCCGCGCATACATGGAAAAGGAAGATGTGCCCCTGCCCGACGAGGAGTATGAGGCCAAGCACTCGAAAAACGGCGAGCTGCAGATCCTGTATCTGGCCGTCTCCGGCAGTCTGCACGCCATGTTCGTGCTCCGGTATGTGGGCGGGCGGAATGCGGCCCGTGGGCTGGAACAGCTCCAGAAGGAGAACATCCAGCTGCTGGTGTCCTGTCAGGACCCCAGCCTGACGGCACGGCAGATCACCGACGCCTACCACCTGCCCGAGGGGATGGTCGTCCTGCTGGATCAGGAGCAGTGCGCCGCGCTGGACGCTGCCACCGCCCAGAACAACGGCTCCGAGGACTGCTGCATCCTCTGCACCAAGGGCTTTGCCAGCCTGACCGGCGGCCTGCGGGCCGCAGAGCAGGCCCAGAACGCCGAGACGACTGCCACCACGGTACAGCTGGTGTCGGTGTGGTTCTCGGTGGCCATTGCCGTCCTGCTGACCTATGCGGGCAGCGTGGGGATGCTGAGCGTGGCCGCAGTGCTGATGTATCAGGCCGCGTGGAGCGCCCTCAGCATCGCCGTCTGTGCCCTCAAGCAGCACAGTTGAAAAAATAAATAGGAATTATTCTTGATTTCTGCCCCAAATTCTGTTATACTATCCTCAGAGAGAAACAAGACCTAGCGCACACCCGGTACCGAACAAAGCGGGCTGCGCGTAGAATAAACCAAACCCGACATGGCCTATACTGGCAGTGTCAACACATCAGAGAGGAGAACAGAATATGGAACTCAAGGGTACCAAGACCGAGAAAAACCTGATGGAAGCCTTCGCCGGTGAGAGCATGGCCCGCAACAAGTACACCTTCTTTGCAAGCGTCGCAAGGAAAGAGGGCTACGAGCAGCTGGCCGCTATCTTTGAGGAGACTGCAGGCAACGAGAAAGAGCACGCCAAGCTGTGGTTCAAGGCCCTGTGCGGCGGCGCGCTCCCCGACACTATGACCTGCCTTGAGATGGCTGCAAGCGGTGAGAACGACGAGTGGACCGAGATGTACCCCCGGATGGCCGCAGAGGCCAAGGAGGAGGGCTTTGCCCAGCTGGCCGCCCTCTTCACGATGGTGGGACAGATCGAGAAGGAGCACGAGGAGCGCTACCGCGCCCTCGCTGCCAACCTCAAGGAGGGCAAGGTCTTTGCCCGGGAAGAGCAGCAGGTGTGGGTCTGCCGGAACTGCGGCTACACCCATATCGGCAAGTCTGCACCCCTCAAGTGCCCGGTCTGCGCCCATCCCCAGAGCTATTTTGAGCTGAAGGCCAAGAACTACTGATTTTTACGGCATCTGAGAGCCGCCGCACCTTTCTGAGGGTGCGGCGGCTCTTTCGTCCGGCGGCAAAATGCAGTCTGCACGTTTTGTATAAATTTGGGGGTGGTGTTTTAGTGCCTTTCACGAAAAGATGCGCGAAATTGTGACACTTCTGGCGAAGAACTTGACCCTTCTTTGGGGGACGTGTACAATAAACGAGTAGTGAGTGGAATTATGTGCAGTGCACATTGCGATAGACGGAATGATACGAAGGAGGGAAGTGCTACCCTATGAACAAGATCACACGGCTTGCGGCTGCCCTCGTGCTGAGCGGGCTGCTTCTGGCGGCTCCCGCCGCACAGGCTGCGCCGTCGCTTCTGGGACAGTCTTCGAACTTTGAGCTGGAAGTAAGCGAGATGGAGCTGGAGATCACGGCCGACGACCCCCGGCCCAAAGCCTATCTCTACACCGGCGGACAGAGCGACTACTACTTCATCGTCTGGATGAGCAGCAACCCCACCGTGGCCACTGTGGACGGCGACGGCCGCGTTACGGGACGCAGCGCCGGTGAGGCGACCATCAGCGCCATCACCGACCGGGGCGAGTATGCCGCCTGCAGGGTGACGGTCCGCAAGGAAAGCGGGGACGCGGCCAGCAAAAAGCCGGCCCTCGACCATGTCACCCTCAACCTCATCATCCAGTACGACAACGCCCACCCCAGCCAGAAGCTGCAGCTCATCAACACGAGCGGCTCCTTTATCTACGCCTACCAGTGGATGAGCAGCGATCCTGAGGTGGCGACGGTGGACACGGAGGGCCTTGTCACGGCCCAGAAACCCGGCACCACCACCATCACTGCGCTGGCGTCCAACGGTCAGGCTCTCCGCTGTGCCGTCACCGTCACCAGTGACGTGGGCAAAGTGACCCTGAATAAGCACGACCTGCTGCTCCGCACCGTGGGCGCAAAGGAAGCCCTGACGGCCTCTGTGGCCGTGGAGGGGGGCGTCAGCGTCCCCATCACATGGGTCAGCAGCAACCCCGGCGTCGCTACAGTGGACGCCTCCGGTGTCGTGACCGCTGTTGCGGACGGTGAGGCGAAGATCACCGCCCTCTCGCCGGATGGCCGCTTCGACAGCTGCAGCATCTTTGTGGGCCTTGCCGCCGACAAATACAGCAGCGAAGAAGATCTGGCCGAGGAACTCAAGCTTCCCGACCCCTATGTGGCCGTCCGGATGAACCGGCTGAGCTGAGAAAAGATCTGCAAATGAAACGCCCCGCACCTTGTCGAAAGACAGGTGCGGGGCGTTTGTTTATTGCTCCACCAGCGCAATGAAGGCCTTCATCTGGGGCGTGAGCCATTTATCTTTGTGGTAGAACAGCTGACGGTGCATGGTGACGGTGCAGTCGGGAACGCGAAGGCGGGCCAGACGCCCGGCGGAGAGGGCCGGGCAGACGATGTACTCGGGCAGGAAGGAGAGGCCCATCCCGCGCTCTACCATCTGGCAGAGCAGGGAGGCGCTGCCCAGCTCGATGTAGGGATGGATGGCCAGCCCCCGGGCCGCAAGGCGCTGGTCGAGGGCGTCGCGGTAGCTCATGCCCCGCTCCGTGAGAAGAAATTCCTGTTGGGCCAGCACATCCAGCGGCACGGCCTCGGCCTCGGCCAGCGGGTGTCCGGCGGGAGCTACGAAGCAGACTGGCTCCGGCACATTGACGGCCAGCGTCAGGCTGGGCAGGAGCAGGGGCTGGTCGAGAGTGTAGGCGAGGTCGATCTGGTTGGCTCCCAGCAGCCGCAGCATCTCGTCTGCGGTGGCAGTCCGAAGCACCAGCTCCACCTGCGGACAGAGGGCGTGGAACTGCTGCAGCAGGTCGGGCAGGAAGGTGCTGCACACCGAGTCTGCCAGCGCCACCCGCAGGGTGCCGCTGACGGCCCGGGCGGGCATCAGCGCGGCCTTGGCCTGCTGGGCCGTGATGAGAAGGGTGCGGGCGTAGGTCTGGAAGGTCTGGCCCGCGTCGGTGAGGCGGACGGTCTTTCCTACCCGGTCGAAGAGGGGCGTGCCAAGCTCTGCTTCCAGCTGTGCGATCTGGGCCGACACCGCCGACTGAGAGTAACCCAGTTCCCGCGCAGCGCTGGAAAAGCTGTGCAGCTCGGCGATGTGGAGGAAAGTGTTGATATTTCGCAGCTCCATTGCAGTCCCTCCGGCGTCAGCAGTGGTCGATGCCGGTGACGGTCAGCGTCTCGCCGTCCACCTTGAAGTGGACTTCCAGACCGCCGAACTCCATGCCGTAGACCCGCTCGGGGTCGTGCTGGTAGGAGGGGCGGGGGTCGTTTTCCAGCACACCCTGCAGCGCCGCCTGCTGGTCGGCGGGCACTTTGGCCCAGAGGGCGTCGCCGCAGACCATGTTCAGGTGGTGGGACCGGGTCTGCGCTGTGAAACCTGCGGAGGCATCAGGGTGGCAGTCGGCGTAGGGGATATAGGGTTTGATGTCGTAGATGGGGGTGCCGTCCATCAGGTCGGCGCCCCGCACGATGAGGACGGGGCCGACGTCGGGCCGGTGCTCGATGGCCTCCAGCCGGACGCTGGACAGGCCCAGAGGGTTGGGCCGGAAGGGGGAGCGGGTGGCAAAGACGCCCATCCGGGTGTTGCCGCCGAGACGGGGCGGGCGGACGGTGGGCGACCAGCCCTCCCGCACCGCGCCGGAGAACTGCCACACCAGCCAGATGTGGCTGAAATCTTCCAGCCCGCGCACGGCGTCGGCGCAGCGGTATTCGGGGGTGAAGATGACCTCGCCCCGCAGACTGTCCACCAGCCCGCTCTGGCGGGGGATGCCGAATTTGGTGGGGAAGGCGGTGCGGATATGGGCGATGACCTTGAGGGCCATTTCTTCGGGTGCAGACATAAGCAGTTCTCCTTATTATAAACCGCGGCAGAAGCCCACGGCGCGGCCCTCGATCTGGATCTCCTCGAGCTGGGGGCCGGCGAAGATCATGGGCGGACAGACGGCGGCGTTGTCGGCCAGCAGCATCACGGTCTCGCCCTGCCGGTGAAAGTGCTTGAGGGTGGCTTCCTCACCGATGCGGACTGCGGCGATCTCCCCCTGCTCCACCTCGGGCTGACGGCGGATGCAGACGATGTCGCCGTCGCAGATGGTGGGGGCCATGCTGCTGCCATGGCAGGTGAGGGCAAAGTCAGCGTGCCACGCGGCAGGGACGCCGATGTAGCACTCGATGTTCTGTTCGGCGGTGATGGGGGTCCCGCAGGCGATGGAGCCTACAAGGGGCACCCGCACCATCTCGGGCAGCGGCTCGAAGCCAGGCGGCGGGCTGAGCAGATCCACAAGGCCCATCAACCACGCAGGGGTAGTGTTCAGCGCCGCCGCCAGCTCCTCGAGCTTGGCCCGGGGCAGGTCGTTGATGCCTTTTTCCAGCTTGGTGATGGAGGATTTGGAACGGTATCCCATCCGGGAGGCCAGCTCTTCCTGCGACAGGCCCAGCTGCTCCCGGCGCTGCCGGATGCGGCCGGATAGATCGGTGTCAGACATAAAGGGCCTCGCTTTCTATCTCGATGCACGATTTTCGGTGTTCTGAGGCTAGTATAACAAAAAATTTACTATAAATCAACTTTTAATCGGCTATTTCGCAAATAATGTTGACAAATAATCAACCAAGGAATATAATACAACTAATGATTGTACTGCACACTTGAGACGTAAAACGGAAAGGAGAAACGCCTATGACCGACACCATGATGCTCCGCGACTGCATCCGCAGCCGCGGCGTAAAGCTGGGCCATGTGGCCCATGTTCTGGGCATCAGCAGCGGCACGCTCCGCTGCAAGCTGGAAAACGAGCGCGAATTCAAGCTGAGTGAGGCCGAAAAACTTTCGAAGATGCTGGGGATGACCACCGAGCAGCGCGACCGCTGCTTCTTCGGCCCGGCGGGCTGAGAGCGGGAAGGGAGAAGGAGCGATGACACAGGAGCAGCGTCGGAAGACAAAGGAGGCCCTCGGCTTTTATGGGCAGCGGAACTGGGTCTACGGCCCCCGCAACTGGGGGTGGAAGAAAGCCATTGAGCAAACGGAGGCGTATTACCGGGAGGCAGACCCCGGCCTGCGGGGCGGCATCCTGCAGCTGCGCTACATGGAGAGACGGACGCGGGAAGAGGTGATGGACAAGCTGAACATCAGCTACAGCACCTATCAGAAAGCCCACAGCGACCTTCTGAGCACCATCGCGGTCTTTGCTGCCCATTACGGCGAGCTGTGACGCAAAAATGCCCTCCGGCCAGAGCGGCCGGAGGGCATTCGTGTGCTCAGTGTTTCTTTTCAGGGGTGTCGCAGTGCTGGTGGCAGGAGGCACAGTTGCCGCCGCAGCCCTCGCCCTTCCAGCCGCCTTGCTTGGATACCCAAACCACGGCCAGTGCGAACAGGACCGCCAGCACCAGCAAGGTGATGATACCGCGTACAGTGATCATAAAAAGACCTCTCTTTCGAAAGAATTCCAGCCCCAGTATACACCATTTGACACCGAAGAGCAATCGAAAAGCACTGTTGCTCCAAACTTTTTGCAAAAATCGAAAATTAGGGCTTGCATTTGGGCCTGTGCAGTGATATAATAAGTGTGTTCCGATTCGGAGGATTAGCTCAGCTGGTTAGAGCACCTGCATCACACGCAGGGGGTCTGGGGTTCGAGTCCCTAATTCTCCACCATACAGTTCGTACTCGAACCCAATTCTTTACGAAAAAGGGTTCGGGTACGTTTTTTGTTTATCGGAAGTTCTGCGGCGAGAGTGTGCAGAGCGGTAAACGAACAAAGGCAGGGTATCACCGTGGCGGTGGTATCCTGCCTTTTTCTTTGAAATCAAGTTATCATTGTGCGAACTTGATTGCCCTTATGGAGAAAATCATTTTACTGGTCTGCGCTTTCGTACATCTGGGTCGTTGTGCCGACCTGCTCCGTACCAGCGTTCTCGTCAATGGTCACATCGGCAGTGCAGCTTTCAATGGTGCTGCCCTCGGCGCGGCCTGCAACGGTACCGGGTGTAACGGCACCGTCAATGCTGCCCTTTACCGAGCAGTTGGTGATTTTGAAAACCGTCTCCTCACCGTAGTAGTACAGACCGGTACCCACAAGGCCGCCCACATGGGTGGCACCGTTTGCCTTGATGTTCACGGTCACATTGCAGTTGTCAATGACAGAGGGATAGTTTTTAGTGGAGAAGCCTTCCGTCTCAAGGCAGATATCCGGGTTGGAATGAGTACCCGCATAGCCGCATAAACCGCCAATGGCGTGACCGCCGTTTTCGCTCTCGATGGTCACATCAGCGGTGCAGTTGGTGATGGTGTCCATCATTTCCAGACAGCCACCGATGCCGCCCAGACCCACCGGCTCATTGCCGGTGGCTTTTACGGTGCCGGATGCGGTGCAGCTGTCGATGCTGCCGCCAAAGCTGCCGCCGACTACCAGACCGCCGCACTCGGCAACGTCTGCCTGGATGATCTGATCGGTAAAGTGATTGTCACCGATGACGACCACGGTAGCGCCCTCCACCGTGCAGTTGGTGATGGAGTTGTTGTTGCCGCCCACGATGCCGCCGACACAGTTGTTGCCGGTAATGGTGGAATCACCTTTCAGTGTGACGTTGTCTACAGAGCCCATGTTGTAGCCCACAACACCGCCAATGGCCATGGAAGTGCCTTCCGTTACTGTGACCGTGGCATTTTCCAGTGTCAGATTTTTCACCTCACCGCAGCTTACGCCGAACAGACCGGCACCGCAGTTGTAAACATCCGAAGTATAGTTCAGGTTGGAAATGGTATGGCCGTCGCCATCAAAGGAGCCGAGGAACAGGGTGGAGTGTGTTTCCATGTCGTTCATGTTGCCGATGGGAGCCCACTCGACGCCAGACAGGTCCAGATCACTGGTCAGCTTGAAGGAAACACCGGCATAGCCGCCCTGCGAGCCATCGTTGACGTTGGAAGCAAAGGTCAGCAGGGAATCTACGCTGTTGATCTGGTAGGGGTCTTCCTGCGTGCCGGAACCACCGTCATAGTTGGCGGAAACAGCAGTGGTGCTGACGGAAGAAGCTGCCGCAGAACTTGCGGCAGTGCTGCTTGCGGTACTCTGGGCGGAAGAACCTGCACAGCCTGACAGGAGAGCGGCGGCGAGGCATACGGCAATCACGCCGGTTTGAATTCGTCTCATAATGGAATATCCTTTCTTTGTTAGTTTCTTCTAACCAGAAAGTATAACAAAACAAAGACGGTCTGCCACTCCGAACCGTCAGGAAACATCCAATTCGGACGGCGAGTTTCGGAACAGAGTGGGGCTTATGCCGTATTCCTTTTTGAACGCTTCCGAAAATTTGCTAGGGTTATCATAGCCGAGTGTAGCTGCGATCTCGGTCACACTGCGGCTTGTATCCTGCAAAAGGACGCGGGCGGTCTGCATCCGGTAGGTTTTCATGTATTGATAAATGGAGCTGCCATAAACGGCTTTGAAGCAGAGCTTCATGGAAGTCTGCGCAATGCCGAACTGCCGGGAAAGCTCAGCCAATGTGTAATGGTGACTGAGATCTTGTATCATTGCATCGTGTATCGCCCGGACAGCCGTGACCTGACTGCGGGAGAAAAACCGCCGCTTTTCCGAGAAGGACTCCTGCGGTAGGTCGTTTAGGAGCATGAGCAGTTCCAGTACCTTGGCTTTCAGGTAGTGTGCCATCCGTTCCGGTGGGGCGGCATACAGCTCCGAGAAAATGTGCGCGACTTCCCGGTTGCTGCGCAGCACATAGCAGCTCTCTTCCCGGCAGAAACGCTCGGCGATGGCTTCCAAATGGATATCAAGATCGCCCATGATGGCTTCCAGAGAAGAAAGCGTCTGCTGCGCCCGCGGCAAGTCGATGGTGATGGAAATGCCGTGATAGTGCGCCAGTGGAAAACGGGTCTGCCGGGTGGTGTGGCTCAGCCGGTGAATGGACAGGTCGCCCGCACCGATATACTGATAATCGCCGTTCTGAAATTCGCACTCAAACCGCCCTTCCCGGCAGTGATTGATTTCGATGGTATCCGGCATGGGGCGTTTGTTCTGATTCTGCCCGTCCTTCATGTGAAAGTCATTGTAGAAAAGATCGATCCCCGACAGGATCGGATATTCAGAGATGAGCCCTTCGCCGGTGTCGTTTTGCATCCGGTAAAGTCTGCACCCGGCAGATGCGGCCAAATGCTGCACCTCCGGGTCAAAGAAATCAATGGGACACTGCTTCATTCCAGCACCTCCTCACAGCCCTATTATAATAAATGCATGAGTTTGGAACAAGCCACACCTTTATCCATTGAATCTATAAATTCCAGCTTATAGCACGCGTTCCTAGCAGGGTTTGGGGCAGGCACGCCCCAACAAGAACACTTCGGAAACTCGCAAGAGTTGAAGAAGTGAAGTCCCGGATGGACAGGAAATTTTCAAGAACTGAAAATTTGTGGCCACGGGACGATTCTTGCTCTCAGCTAATAAGCTCAAATTCGATTTTCCGTAATTGTTTCCAAATTGTTAAAACGCATAAGCGGGCAAAGAACTTTTTTCTTCTGAAGTGGTGGTGTTCACGATGAGCACCACCACTTTTCCGTTTTGTTTTTCTTGCAAACAGGTGTGAAATATGGTATATAGGTTATACGAAACATTGCGTTGATTCAATGATGTGCAAAGAGAGGTGCTACCATGACCGCCGTAATCTACGCCCGCTATTCATCCGACAGCCAGCGCGAAGCGTCCATTGAAGGACAGCTGCGCGATTGCAAGGACTACGCCGAGAAGAACGGCATCACCGTGGTCGGCACCTACATCGACCGTGCCTACTCTGCCAAGACGGATGACCGCCCGGATTTCCAGCGGATGATAAAGGACAGTGCAAAGAAAATCTTCGATGTGGTTCTGGTCTGGAAGCTGGACCGCTTTGCCCGGAACCGATTCGATGCCGTGAACTACAAGTACCAGCTGGAAAAGAACGGTGTCCATCTGGTGTCTGCCATGGAACCCATCTCGCAGGGGCCTGAAGGCATTATGGTGGAGAGTATGCTGATTGGCATGGCGGAATA
>NZ_JAJEQL010000042.1:0-18814 GCF_020687345.1 Faecalibacterium butyricigenerans | reverse complement strand
GAGTCGAAACACCCCTCCCTGCCTCTGGCCCGCGCGGAGCGCAAGCCACTTGACCGAAAGAAAAACATCCCCCGCGCTACCAGCGCGAGAACCTGCTTAAAGAAAACCAAGCACTACTGCAACATCGCTCTAATCCCGCGCCACAGGCGCGAATACCTGCTTCCCCAAAAAAATAAAACCAACAAACGAGGCGTTTTTTCATGAATTACGAATCCGCTTTGGAATACATCCACGCAGTCCAGTGGGCCGGCCACAAGCCGGGCCTGAGCCGCACCCGCACGCTGCTGGCGGCGCTGGGCGACCCCCACAAAAAGCTCCGCTTCGTCCATGTAGCGGGCACCAATGGCAAGGGCAGCACCGCTGCCATGCTGGCGTCCTGCCTTCATGCGGCGGGATACCGGGTCGGACTTTACACCTCCCCCTTCATCAATCGCTTCAACGAGCGCATTCAGGTGGACGGCGAGCAGATCCCGGATGACGCTCTGGTGCGTCTGGTGGAGCGCGTCCGCCCGGCGGCGGAAGCCATGAGCGATGTGCCCACCGAGTTTGAGATCATTACTGCGCTGGGGATGCTCTGGTTCGCCGAGGAAAAATGCGACATCGTGGTGCTGGAAGTGGGCCTCGGCGGTACGCTGGACTCCACCAACGTCATCGACCCGCCCGAGTGTGCGGTCATCACGGCGCTGGGTATGGATCATGTGAAGGAGCTTGGCCCCACCCTTGCAGACATCGCCGCCGCCAAGGCCGGCATCATCAAGCCGGGCAGTCCGGTGGTGAGCTACGGCGGTGTGCCGGAGGCGGACGCCGTCATCGCCCGGACGGCGGAAGAAAAGCACGCCCCCCTCACGGTGGTGGACTTCTCCCGCCTGAACGTGGAGGGCGGGAGCCTCGACGCCGTTACCTTCGACTTCGACGGGCTGGACGGCATCCGGCTGCCCCTCATTGGCAGCTATCAGCCAAAGAATGCCGCCCTCGCCATCACGGCCCTCCGGGTGCTGCGGGGCAGGGGCTGGGACATTCCCGACAGCGCCATCCGCACCGGCCTCGAGCAGGTGAGCTGGCCGGGCCGCTTCGAGCTGCTGCGGCATGCGCCCGCCTTCCTGCTGGACGGCAGCCACAACGCCCACGGGATGCGGGCTACCGTCCAGAGCCTCCGGGACCGCTTCCCGGGGCAGAAGTTCGTCTTCCTGCTCAGCATCATGGCCGACAAGGATGTGGACGAGATGCTGGCGCTGCTGCTGCCGCTGGCAGAGCAGTTCGTCACCGTCGCGGCCCACACCCCCCGGGCCATGCCTGCCGAGACATTAGCTGAGCACATCCGCGCCCGGGGCGGCAGGGCGGAAGCGGCTGCGGACATCCCTGCCGGGGTCGCCCGCGCCGTCGAGCTGGGCGGGAACGGCCCGGTCTGTGCCCTCGGCACCCTCTACTTTTCCGGCGACGTCCGGCAGGCGTTCGCCCGGCTGACGGCAGAATAAATAAAAGAAAAGCGATGACCCAGTGCAGATGGGCCATCGCTTTTTTGCCCTTTCGGGCAAGCAGGGTAAATGATAAGAAGGTAAATGAAGGAAATAGCAAAAATAAGAAGGTGAAAACAGAAAGAAAAACAAGGGCAGCGGGAGGTATGTATCCAACATCCTGCCTTTGTTGGATACAACAATAACACGATTGCAGAGAAATTGCAAGGCTTTTTCCGAAAAAAATCCACAAAATGGGCGGGATGTTGTACTTTTGGCACAACGCACAAATCCTGAGGGCACTTCACTGGCAATTTGACGAAGCGGGATGTTCCAAGGCGGAACACCATAAATTCTCATAAGCCGCCCTTCGGCTCTTGCACGGCTGGACGGGCTGTGCTAAGATGATAACGTAAAATGAGAAGTCTGCGCCAAGAAGCGCATCGGATGTGATATTGCAGATGACCAAAGGAGAATATAGATGGTAAAAGACGTACCGACCAGCGGCTCAAAGCCCCTTTTTGACGGGCGGGAACCGCTGTTTTCCCAGAAAGACCTGCTGCGGCTGGCGGGGCCGCTGCTCATCGAGCAGTTCCTTGCCGTGACCGTCGGCATGGCCGACACCATGATGGTCTCCCGCTGCGGCGAGGCGGCCATCTCGGGCGTCAGCCTTGTGGATATGATAAACAACCTCATCATCGTGCTGTTCGCAGCGCTGGCCACCGGCGGCGCGGTGGTGGTGAGCCAGTATCTGGGCGCAAGGGAGCAGAAAAAGGCCGACGCCAGCGCAGGCCAGCTCATCCTGCTGAGCGCCATTCTGGGCACGGCGGTGGCGGTGTTCTGCATCCTCTTTGCCCGGCCCATGATCAGCGCCTGCTACGGCTCCATCGACGCGGACGTGCTGGACGCCGGTGTCCTGTACCTTAAAATAACGGCCCTGAGCTACCCCTTCCTCGCACTGTACAACGCGGGCGCGGCCCTTTTCCGCAGCATGGGCAACTCCAAGATCTCGATGCAGATCAGCATCCTGATGAACATCATCAACATCGTGGGCAATGCGGTCTGCATCTTCGGCTTCAAGATGGGCGTCGATGGCGTGGCATGGCCCAGCGTCGTTTCCCGTGTCATTGCGGCGGCGCTCATTCTGGGGCGCTGCTACCAGAAGGGCCACGCCCTCACGGTGCCCAAGACCGTCCGCCTCGACACCGGCATGGCAAAACGCATCCTCGGCATCGGCGTGCCTTCGGCGTTTGAGAACAGCCTGTTCGAGGCGGGCCGTATCGTCGTGGTCAGCATGATCTCCACCTTCGGCACCGTCCAGATCGCCGCCAACGCCGTCGCCAACAACCTCGACGGTGTGGGCTGCATCCCGGGCAAGGCCATCAGCCTTGCGATGATAACGGTCGTAGGCCGGTGCGTCGGCGCAGGCGACAACGAGCAGGCAGTCTACTACACAAAAAAGCTGCTGGGCTGGGCCTACCTCGTCATGGGCATCCTGAACGGACTCATCCTGCTCTTTGTCCGGCCTCTGGTGGGCATCTATGAGCTGTCTGGTGAGACGATGGAGCTTTCCATCATTCTGGCCTGCATCCACGCGGGCTTTGCGATGCTGCTCTGGCCGCTCTCCTTCGTGCTGCCCAACGCCCTGCGCGCCGCCAACGACGTGAAGTTCACGATGGTCGTCTCCATCGCCAGCATGGCCTGCTGGCGGATCGGCTTCAGCTACATCATCGGCGTGCGGATGGGCATGGGAGCCATCGGCGTCTGGATCGCCATGGTGGTGGACTGGGTCTGCCGCGTGACCTGCTTCGTGACCCGCTTCCGCAGCGGTGTCTGGAAAGAAAAATACAAGGCCTGACAACAGAAAGGAACATCAGATGAAACTCATCAGCTGGAACGTGAACGGGCTGCGCGCCTGTCTGACCCACGATTTTGCCGCGAGCTTCGCCGCGTTGGACGCGGACGTGTTCTCGGTGCAGGAAACGAAGATGCAGCCCGGACAGGCTGATTTTGCCCCGGAAGGCTACACGGAATATACCTACTCGGCGGAGAAAAAGGGCTACTCCGGCACGGCCTGCTGGTGCAAGACCCCGCCCCTGCGCGTCACCACCGGCATCGGCAGGGAGGAGCACGACCACGAGGGCCGCGTGCTGACGCTGGAATACCCCGGCTTCTACCTCGTCAACTGCTATACTCCCAACAGTCAGGACGGCCTCAAGCGGTTGGATTACCGGATGACGTGGGAAGATGACTTCCGGGCCTACCTGCTGGGTCTGGACGCCAAAAAGCCGGTCATCCTCTGCGGCGACCTGAATGTGGCCCATCAGGAGATCGACATCAAGAACGCCAAGACCAACCGCATGAGCGCAGGCTTCACCGATCAGGAGCGGGCCAAGATGACCGAGCTGCTGGCGGCGGGCTTCACCGACAGCTTCCGTGCGGTCCACCCGGATGAGGTGAAATACAGCTGGTGGAGCTACCGCTTCCACGCCCGGGAGAAGAATGCAGGCTGGCGCATCGACTATTTTCTCGTCTCGGACCGCATCGCGGACAAAATAAAAGCCGCCGAGATCCACAACGAGGTGTTTGGCTCTGACCACTGCCCGGTGGAGCTGGACATCGACCTGTAAGGAGGGCTCTATGCTCAAAAGCTATCTTATCGTTTTCTTCATCTCGATGTTGCCCCTCGTGGAGCTGCGCGGCGCCATCCCGGTGGGCATCGGGATGGGCCTGCCCATCCTGCCCACCTATCTGGTCTGCGTGGTGGGCAATATGCTGCCGGTTCCGTTCATTTATTTGTTCGCTCGGAAGCTCCTTATCTGGGGCTATCACAAGCCCCTCATCGGCCCCTTCTGCCACTTCTGCATCGTCAAGGGCGAAAAGGGAGGCCGCGCGCTGGAGGCCAAGGCTGGTCGGGGCCTTGTGGCCGCGCTGCTGCTCTTTGTGGGCATCCCGCTGCCGGGCACCGGCGCATGGACGGGCACGCTGGCCGCCTCCATCCTCGATATGAAATTCAAGGACGTGCTCGTCGCCTGCATGGGAGGCGTGCTGCTGGCCGGCATCATCATGGGTCTGGCCAGCGCGGGCCTTCTGGGTGCGCTGAGCGGGCTGTTTGCGGTGTGAACCGGAAGCTCTTTCGCGCTGCATGGGCTGGAGAGGGCTGGTTTTCCGCTGCAAAGTGTGCTAGAATAACAGCAGTGTGTCTTGAACAAAGGCAAAGAAAGGACGAATCAAAGATGCAAGAGGCCTTGAATCAGAAGATCGACGCGTTCATCGCGGCGAACAAAGAGCAGCTCCTGAAGGATATTGCTGCACTAGTGTCCATCAACAGCGTGGAGGGCACCCCGGAAGAGGGTGCACCCTACGGCGCAGGCCCCCGGGCCGCTCTGGACAAGACGCTGGAGCTGGCTGCAGGCATGGGCCTTGCCACCCGCAACTGCGAGGGCCACATCGGCTACGCCGAGCTGGCCGGTGCGGACGCCGAGAAGTATCTGGCGACCATCTGCCATGTGGACGTGGTGCCCGAGGGCAACGGCTGGACGCAGGATCCCTTCCAGATGGAGATCCGCGACGGCTGGATGATCGGCCGCGGCGTGGCGGACGACAAAGGCCCGATGGTGGCTACCCTGTATGCCCTGAAGTTCCTCAAGGAGGAGGGCGTCTCCCTGCGCTACCCCATCCGTGCCCTCGTGGGCGACAACGAGGAGACCCATATGCACGATGTGGACTACTACCTCGCCAACTACCCGGCTCCGGTGTTCTGCTTTACCCCGGACGCCGAGTTCCCGGTCTGCAACGGCGAGAAGGGCCACTTCGACGGCAAGCTGGTCAGCCCGGTCTGCAACGGCGTCATCAAGGACTTTGAGGGCGGCGTCGCCACCAACGCTGTGCCGGATCGCGCCAGCGCCCTCGTGACCACCGACATCACCAAGCTGCGCAACGCCCCCAACATCACCCTCGAGCCGGAAGGCGAGGGCGTCCGCATCCGCGGCTGGGGCAAGTCCGGCCATGCTGCCATGCCGGAGGGCACCGTCAACGCCATCGGTCTGGTGGTGAACTACCTGCTGGACAACGGCCTGTGCAACGACGCCGAGCGCGCCTATCTGGAAGCCGTCAAGAAGCTGCACGACTCTACCGCCGGTGCGGGTCTGGGCATCGACTGTGCCGACGGCCCCTTCGGCCCGCTGACCATCATCGGCGGCAAGATGTCGATGGTGGATGGCCGGATGGTCCAGACCATGGACAGCCGCTATCCCACCTGCACCGACGGCGACGCCATCGCCGCAAAGATCCGTGCCGCCATCGGCACCGGCGCAGAGCTGACCGATGTGGGCAGCGCAAAGCCCTTCTACATCGAGGCGGATACCCCCGCCATCAAGGCCTGCATCGACACCTACAACGAAGTCACCGGCGAGAACGCCACCCCCTTCACCATGGGCGGCGGCACCTATGCCCGCCACTTCCCCTACGCCGTCAGCTTCGGCCCGGAGCACAGCGATATGGTGCTGCCCGAGTTCGGCGGCCCGATGCACGGCGCGAACGAGGCCGCTCCCATCGACAAGCTGCTGGAGGCCCTCAAGATCTACATCATCGCGCTGCTGCGTCTGGAGGAAATCGACTTTTGAGCCGGGTACTGGTCATTGACGGGCAGGGCGGCGGACTGGGCCGTCAGCTGGTCGCAGCCCTCGCAGCCGGATGCCCGGACGCGGAGCTGACCGCTGTGGGCACCAACAGTCTTGCGGCCTCGGCCATGCTCCGGGCGGGCGCATCGCGCGCCGCCACCGGCGAGAACGCCGTGGTGGTCAACTGCCGCCGGGCGGACGTCATCGTAGGCCCCATCGGCATCGTCATCGCGGATTCGCTGCTGGGCGAGATCACCCCGGCGATGGCGGCGGCAGTCTGTCAGAGCGATGCGACCCGGGTGCTCATCCCCATCAACCACTGCGACAACATCGTGGTGGGGGTGCCCGACCAGTCCATCGGCCAGCTGGTGACAGCGGCGGTGGAAAAGGTCAAAGAGCTGATCCGATAAAGCAAAAAGCGGAAGCTTTCCCGAGGGAGAGCTTCCGCTTTCGTTATGTCCGGAGCGATTTCCGCTGGCGTGCGGCCACCTGCTGGGCCGTGGGAGGGATGTCGCCCTGCGCGGCTTTTTCCAGCTGGCCGATGCGGCGGTCGAGGTCCAGAAGGCGCTGGGCCATGACGTCCGGCAGGTCCTGCTGGTCGAGGTCGTCGGCCGGGTTGACGGCCTTATTGTTGATGCGCACCACCTCGGCAGGCACGCCCACGGCGGTGCAGTTGGCGGGCAGGTTCTTGAGCACCACGCTGCCCGCGCCGATGCGGGCGTTGTCGCCGATATACACCGGGCCGAGGACCTTGGTGCCCGCGCCGATGAGGACATTGTTGCCCAAGGTGGGATGGCGCTTGCCGGTGTCCTTGCCGGTGCCGCCGAGGGTCACGCCGTGGTAGATGGTGCAGTTGTCGCCGATCTCCGCCGTCTCGCCAAAGACGATGCCCATGCCGTGGTCGATGAACAGGCACTTGCCGATCTTTGCGCCGGGGTGGATCTCGATGCCGGTCTTATGCCGGCCCCGCTGGCTGACCCAGCGGGCGAGGAAGAAGTGCTTATGCTCGAACAGCCAGTGCGCGACGCGGTGGTAGACCAGAATATGAAAGCCCGGGTAAAGCAGTATGACCTCCAGCACGGTGCGTGCTGCGGGGTCCTTGCGCTGGATGTTCCGCGCGTCCTCTAAAAGCCCCATAACAGAAAACCTCCATTTTTGCCGCCCGCAATGGCGGCCCCTCTCTGATAGACACTATAATAGCACAACGAAACTTTAATGTACAGTGAAATGGTAGGATATGAGAGCGAAAATGAGGATTTTTTTGCACAGGACCTTTGGCGGCGGGGGAGAGGCGGGATTTTTCGGTAGAGTAGCTAAAAATCGCCGCTTGCAGCGTCAAACCTTTTCACACAGAAAAGAGGCCGAAGGCATTGACACATTTCGCGTTTCTATGCTAAAATATATCGAAAAGAACGGAACAGAAAAGGAGACGGGAGCATGAAGGCTAAGATGATGCGTGCAAAGCTGAAGAATCAGTTTGCAGCCGTTTTTGCTGTGGCTCCGGTGTTTCCTTTTCTAGCGTGTTGACTTTTCCCTTTGCGGGGAAAAGTTTTTTTTTGCCCTTCTGAGGGCCGACACACCCGGACGATGAAACCAGACAAACACAGACAGGGAGGTAATCTTATGCTGCTCATCAACGCTGTCAACGCCGAGGGCCGGCCGGTGGAGCTGTATGCAAAGGACGGAAAGATCGCCGCCGTCGGTCAGGGACTGGCCGCGCTGGCCGGAGAGGACGAGACGGTGCTGGACGCCGGGGGGCTGACCGTGCTGCCCGCCTTTGTGGATCTGCACTGCCACTGGCGCACCCCGGGCTTTGAATATAAGGAAGACATCGAGACGGGCAGCCGGGCCGCAGCCGCAGGCGGTTACACCTTCGTGAACCTGATGCCCAACACCAAGCCCGTCTGCTCTTCCGCTGCACAGGCTGCGATGGTGGAGCAGAAGGCCGCAGAGGTGGGCCTGTGCGATGTGAACCAGACCGTCTCCATCACCGAGAACTTCGACGGCAAGACCATCGACCACCTCAAGACCCTGCCCGCCTCGGTCCGCTTCATCACCGAGGACGGCCACGGCGTGCAGGACAACGCCACCATGGCCCGGGCCTTCGCCATCTGCACCCAGCGCGACATCACCGTGATGAGCCACGCCGAGGATATGGAGATCAGCCCGTGGGATTACCGTCTGGCCGAGGACATCGAGACAGTGCGCAACTGCTGGCTGAGCGAATACTACCAGACCCGGCTGCATATGTGCCACGTCTCCACCCGGGGAGCCATTGAGGCCATCCAGATGGCAAAGCTGCGGGGCGCGCCTGTCACCTGCGAGGTGACGCCCCACCACCTCTGGTTCACCAACGACACCTGCGACTACCGCGTCAACCCGCCCATCCGCACGGCGGACGATGTGCAGGCCCTCATCGACGGCATCCGCAGCGGCGTGGTGGACGCCATCGCCACCGACCACGCCCCCCACTCCGAGGAAGATAAGCTCAAGGGCATGGCCGGCATGGTGGGCAGCGAGACGGCCTTCGGCGTCTGCTACACCAAGCTCTGCAAAGAGGAGGGGCTGCCCCTTGAGCTGCTGAGCCACCTGATGAGCACCCGCCCGGCGGAGATCCTGGGCCTTGCCAAGGGACAGCTGGAGCCGGGCTATGACGCCGACTTCGTGCTGGTGGATCTTGACACCCCCTATACGGTGGACAAGGATAAGCTCCACTCCAAGTCCCACAACTGCCCCTTTGACGGGGCACAGCTCTACGGCAGGGTCTGCGCCACCGTCAAGGGCGGCCAGCTGACCTATCAGGCAGAAGAATAAAAAAACTTCCACGGCCTAGCCCTCTCAGGCGCTGCGCGCCAGCTCTCCCAAGGGGAGAGCCAAAAGCGTGGCGGTCAAGCGAAAGCCTCTCCCTTTGGGAGAGGTGGCACGGTGTCAGCCGTGACGGAGAGGGCAAGGATGCTGACAATAGAAGAGATACCTATAAAAAGAGAGACAACAGGAGGAACCCCAAAATGACGAACATGGATAAGCTCTACGAAGCAGTCGAAGCACGCGGCCCGGTCTGCGTGGGTCTGGACACCGATTTCAGCTACCTGCCCGCAGATTTTGTGGACAGCACCCTTTCCAAGGGTGAGAACATCGTCCGCTTCAACAAGAAGCTCATCGACGCCACCAAAGCGGTGGCCGGCTGCTACAAGGTGCAGATCGCTTACTATGAGGCTCTGGGCTTCGAGGGCCTGAAGGCATATGCTGACACCCTGAAGGCCGTCCGCGAGGCCGGTGTGCCGGTCATCGCCGACATCAAGCGCGGCGACATCGCCAAGACCGCCGAAATGTACGCCATGGGCCACTTTACCGGCGATTTCGAGGCCGACTTCGTCACTCTGGCCCCCTACATGGGTCTGGACTCCATCAGCCCCTATCTGCCCTACGCCGAGAAGCAGGGCAAGGGTATGTTCGTCCTCTGCCGCACCTCCAACGGCGGCGCAAAGGACTTCGAGTACGAGAAGCTGGCCGACGGCCGCCACGTTTATGACCTCGTGGGCGACAAGCTGAACGCCCTCGGCAAGGACTACATGGGCGAGCACGGCTACTCCTCCATTGGTCTGGTCATCGGCGGCACCCACATCGAGGAGGCCACTGAGATCCGCGCCAAGTACAAGGACAGCTTCTTCCTCATCCCCGGCTACGGCGCACAGGGCGGCAAGGCCGAGGACATCGCCCAGTATCTGAGCAAGGGCAACGGCGGCGTGGTCAACTCCAGCCGCGGCATCCTGCTGGCCTACAAGAAGCAGCCGGGCGTGGCCTTCGACGAGGCCGCTTACAACGAGTGTGTGAACATGAAGGAGGCCATTGCCCATGCGTGCAGCCTGCTGTGAGGCCACTGTCCTGCGCCATGAGGTCATCGCGGAGGACATCCGCCTGCTGACCGTCCTCTGGCCGGACCGTGAGCACATCCCCCACGCCGGGCAGTTCTTCACCCTGCGTGCATGGGGCGCGGACGAAGCGCCCTTCCTTTCCCGGCCCATCAGCGTCCACAAGTGGGACGCCGAAACCCAGACCGTCGAGTTTCTGTACGCCGTCGTGGGTGAGGGCACCCGGAAGCTGACGGCCCTGATGCCGGGCGACAGCTTCCAGCTCACCGGCCCCATGGGCAACGGCTTCGATACGGCCGACCTGCTGAGCCGGTACAAGAAGATCGCCGTCGTGGGCGGCGGCATCGGCACCGCCCCCATGTATCAGCTCACCCGCGAGCTGGCGGCGGGTGGGGTCAAGCCCGACGTCTTCTTCGGCTTCCGGGATAAGCCCTACTGCATGGAGGAATACCGCTCCATTGCAAACAGCGTCAAGGTGTCCACAGACACTGGCGCGGTGGGCTTCCACGGCTTTGTCACCCAGCTGTACGACCCGGCAGATTATGACGTGGTGCTGGTCTGCGGCCCCACGGTCATGATGCGGAACGCCGCCCGCCTCTGCGCGGAGAAGGGCACCCCCTGCTTCGTCAGTCTGGAAAAGAAGATGGCCTGCGGCATCGGTGCCTGCCTCGGCTGCACCTGCGAGACCAGAAGCGGCGAGGGCAAGAGCGTATGCAAGAATGGCCCTGTGTTTGATGCAGCGGAGGTGTTCTGATGGCAGATCTGAAAACGAACCTGCTGGGCTTCACCATGAACAGCCCCATCATCGGGGCCTCGGGCACGGTGGGCTACGGCGTGGAATACGAAGAGCTGGCCGATTTCTCGAAGATCGGCGGCATCTCGGGCAAGGGCCTGACCCTCTACGGCCAGTACGGCAACAAGGGCGAGCGGCTCTGGGAGACCCCCTCGGGCCTCATCAACAGCATCGGCCTGCAGAACCCCGGCGTCCAGCACTTCATTGATGTGGAGCTGGGCGAGATGCTGGAGCTGAAGCAGAAGTATGGCACGGTGGCCATCGCCAACCTCGGCGGCCACAGCGAGGAAGAGTACGTCGAGGGTGCGGCCATGCTCAGCGAGAGCGGCGTGGACATCGTGGAGCTGAACATCTCCTGCCCCAACGTCAAGGTGGGCGGCATGGCCTACGGCGTCAAGGCCGAGGCCGCCGGCGAGGTGGTGCGGATGGTCCGCGACGCCTGCAAGAAGCCCCTGATGGTCAAGCTCAGCCCGCAGGCCGAGAACATCCCCGCGATGTGCAAGGCGGTGGAGGCTGCCGGTGCGGACGCCATCAGCCTGACCAACACCTTTCAGGCCTGCGCCATCGACCTCGAGAAGCGCCGCCCGGTGTTCGACAACATCTTCGCCGGTCTGTCCGGCCCGGCGGTGCGCCCCATCGCCCTGCGGATGGTCTGGCAGGCCGTCGGCGCAGTGAACATCCCGGTGGTGGGCCTCGGCGGCATCGCCACCGGCCGCGACGCACTGGAGTTCATCATGGCCGGTGCGGCGGCGGTGCAGGTGGGCGCAGCGAACTTCGCCAACCCCCGGGCGATGGAGACCATCGCCGAGGAGATGGCTGCATGGATGGATGCCCACGGCGTCCGGACGCTGGACGAGATCCGCGGCTGCGCACGCTGAGTGCATAAAATAAAGTTTGAGCGCATAACACCTGCAAATATTCATCAAATCTTAAAATTTGTGAATAAATTTGCGTTTTGACAAAATGCGTGGTACAATACCGCATGAACGAAAACAACGGAA
This sequence comes from Faecalibacterium butyricigenerans, assembly GCF_020687345.1. NCBI lineage: Bacteria > Bacillati > Bacillota > Clostridia > Eubacteriales > Oscillospiraceae > Faecalibacterium > Faecalibacterium butyricigenerans. Next base: position 7,072 of record NZ_JAJEQL010000042.1, on the reverse strand, counting down.
CATAGAGAGGGAGAAATACCATGAGTGAAGCACTTGAGATTCTGAAGAGCTGTGACGCATTTCTGGAGGGCCATTTCCTGCTTTCCTCCGGCCGCCATTCCAGCGCATACTGCCAGATGGCTTATCTGCAGCAGTACCCCGACCGCTGCGCCGAGGTCATGAAGGCCGTGGCCGATAAGATCAAGGAGATGGATGTGGACGTCATCGTCGGCCCTGCCATGGGCGGCATCGTCTACGCCTACGAGCTGGCCCGCCAGACCGGCAAGCGCGCCATCTTCACCGAGCGCGTGGACAACGTGATGACCCTGAAGCGCTTTGCCATCCATCCGGGTGAGAAGTGCCTCATCGCGGAGGACGTCGTGACCACCGGCATCTCCTCTCTGGAGACCAAGCGCGTCATCGAAGAGGCCGGCGGCGTCTGCCTCGGCATCACCTGCGTGGTGGACCGCACCAAGCCCGAGGCTCCGTCCCCCATCCCCATCGTGGCAAGCGCCCTCAAGCTGGACCTGCCCAACTACGCCCCCGAGGAGTGCCCCATCTGCAAGGAGGGCAAGCTGCCTCTGGTGCATCTGGGCAGCCGCAAGATGAAGCAGGAAGCCAAGCAGACCCTGTAAACGCGCAGGCGTGTTGAAGCGAGGAGTATCTATGAACGCATATCTTCTTTTGGCGAATGGTATGGTCTTTGCCGGCCAGTCGGTGGGCGCAGAGGGCGTCACCGTGGGCGAGGTCGTCTTTGCCACCGGCATGGTGGGCTTTCAGGAGACCCTGACCGACCCCAGCTACTACGGCCAGATCATCACCCAGACCTACCCCCTCATCGGCAACTACGGCATGAACAAGGACGATATGGAGTCGGACCGGATCTGGGCCAAGGGCTACATCGTCCGCGAGGCCTGCAAGACCCCGTCCAACTGGCGCTGTGAGGAGACGCTGGACAGCTTTCTGAAGAAAAACAATACCATCGGCATCGAGGGCATCGACACCCGCCACCTCACCCGCATCATCCGGGAGAGCGGCGTCATGAACGGCGCCATCCTGACCACCTTCGACCCCGCCGACCCGGCCAACGCGGAGAAGACCGAGGCCCTGCTGGCAGACATCCGGGCCTACGCCGTCACCGACGCCGTCAAGAGCGTCACCTGCGCAAAGCCCGAGGTCTACAACGAGAAGGGCGAGACCCACATCGTGCTGATGCACTACGGCTGCAAGCGGAACATCGTCCGCTGCCTCGTCAAGCGGGGCTGCAAGGTGACGGTCATGCCCGCCTTTGCCACCGCCGAGGAGGTCGCAGCTCTGGCCCCGGACGGCATCATGCTCTCCAACGGCCCCGGCGACCCCGCCGAGCCGGTGGAGGTCATCGAGAACCTCAAGCAGATCTTTGAGCTGAACATTCCCACCTTCGGCATCTGCCTTGGCCATCAGCTCTCTGCACTGGCCGCCGGTGCCAAGACCATGAAGCTCAAGTACGGCCACCGCGGTGCCAACCAGCCCGTCACCGATTTTGAGTCGGGCCGCACCTTCATCACCAGCCAGAACCACGGCTATGCAGTCGTGGGCGACGAGCTGCCCGCCGAGATGGGCGAGGTGGCACAGGTGAACGCCAACGACGGCACCTGCGAGGGCATCAAGTACAAGAAGTGGAACTGCTTCACCGTCCAGTTCCACCCCGAAGCCAACGGCGGCCCCAAGGACACCGAGTTCCTGTTCGACCGCTTCCTGAACAACGTCAAAGCAGCAAAGAAGGAGGCACGCTGAAATGCCTAAGGACCCCAGAATCAAAAAAGTGCTGGTCATCGGCTCCGGCCCCATCATCATCGGTCAGGCTGCTGAGTTCGACTACTCCGGCACGCAGGCGTGCCGCGCCCTGAAAGCAGAGGGCATCGAGACCGTTCTGCTCAACTCCAACCCCGCTACCATCATGACCGACCCCGATGTGGCCGACCATGTTTACATCGAGCCGATGACCCTTGAGGTCGTGGAGCGCATCCTCGACATCGAGAAGCCCGACTCCGTGCTGCCCAACCTTGGCGGCCAGATGGGCCTGAACCTCTCCATGGAGCTGGCCCGCTCCGGCTACCTTGACCGCAGCGGCATCCGTCTGCTGGCCTGCAAGCCGGAGACCATCGACCGCGCCGAGGACCGTGAGCTGTTCAAGGAGACGATGGAGAAGCTGCATCAGCCCATCATCCCCTCCGAGGTCGTGGAGACGCTGGAGGACGCACTGGCCTGCGCCGACCGCATCGGCTACCCCGTCATTGTCCGCCCGGCCTTCACCATGGGCGGCACCGGCGGCGGCATCTGCGCGAACAAGGCAAAGCTCATCGAGATCGGCACCAACGGCCTCCGTCTTTCCCCCATCCACCAGATCCTTGTGGAAAAGTGCATCGCGGGCTGGAAAGAGATCGAGTATGAGGTCATGCGCGACCACAAGGGCAACGTCATCACCGTCTGCAACATGGAGAACCTCGACCCCGTCGGCATCCACACCGGCGACTCTGTGGTCGTGGCACCCTCCCAGACTCTGACCGACCACGAGTATCAGATGCTGCGCACCGCTGCGCTGGACATCATCACCGAGCTGGGCATCGAGGGCGGCTGCAACTGCCAGTTCGCGCTCAAGCCCGACAGCTTCGACTATGCAGTCATCGAGGTCAATCCCCGTGTGTCCCGCTCCTCCGCGCTGGCCTCCAAGGCCACCGGTTACCCCATCGCCAAGGTGGCGACGAAGATCGCCATCGGCTACACGCTGGACGAGATCACCAACGACGTCACCGGCAAGACCTGCGCCTGCTTCGAGCCTGCGCTGGACTACATCGTGGTCAAGTACCCGAAGTGGCCCTTCGATAAGTTCGTCTACGCCGACAAGTCTCTGGGCACCCAGATGATGGCCACCGGCGAGGTCATGAGCATCGGCAACAGCTTCGAGGCTGCCATGATGAAGGCCGTCTCCTCCATCGAGCTGGGAATGGACACCCTGACCCACAAGCCCTTCGAGGAGCTGAGCGATGAGGAGATCGTGGAGCATATGTATGTGCAGGACGCAGAGCGCGTCTTCTGCGTCTACGAGGCCCTCAAGCGCGGCATCGACCACCAGACCATCTACCGCATCACCAAGATCGACTGGTGGTTCCTCGACAAGATGCAGCATCTGGCAGACCTCGAAAAGGGTCTGGCCAAGTGCGAGGGTGTTCTGACCGAGGCCCAGTACAGGGAAGCCAAGAAGTACGGCTTTCAGGATAAGACCATCAAGCGTCTGGCCAAGGTGGACAAGCTCCCCGTGGAGAACTACCGCGCCGGCTTCAAGATGGTCGATACCTGTGCCGCCGAGTTCTCGGCCAACACCCCTTACTTCTACTCCACCTACGACGGCGACAACGAGGCCGCTGCATTCATCGCCGAGAAAGAAGCCAAGGCTGCCGCGCAGGGTGAGCCGAAAAAGAAGAAGATCCTCGTCTTCGGCTCCGGCCCCATCCGCATCGGTCAGGGCATCGAGTTCGACTACTGCTCGGTCCATTGCGTCTGGACGCTGAAAAAGCACGGCTGTGAGGCCATTCTGGTCAACAACAACCCTGAGACCGTCTCCACCGACTTTGACACTGGTGACCGCCTCTACTTCGACCCCCTGAACCCGGAGAGCGTGGACAACATCATTGCCACCGAGAAGCCCGACGCCTGCGTCGTCCAGTTCGGCGGCCAGACCGCCATCAAGCTGGCAAAGCATATGGACGAGATCGGTCTGCCCATCCTCGGCACCCCGGCGGATGCCATCGATGAGGCAGAGGACCGCGAGCGCTTCGACGAGCTGCTGGAGCGCTGCAACATCCCCCGCGCCCCCGGCCGAACCGTTTTTAATCTGGAGGAGGCACTGGCCGCAGCCGACGAGATCGGTCTGCCCGTCCTGATGCGCCCCTCCTACGTCCTCGGCGGTCAGAACATGATCGTGGCCTACACCAAGGCGGACGTCATCGAGTATATGGGCGTCATCACCGAGCACGTCGATATGGACCACCCCGTCCTGCTGGATAAGTACATCATGGGCACCGAGTGCGAAGTGGACGCCATCTGCGACGGCGAAAACTACCTCATCCCCGGCATCATGGAGCAGGTGGAGCGCACCGGCGTCCACTCCGGCGACTCCATCTGTGTCTACCCGGCCCAGCATCTGACGCAGGCCGAGATCGACACGATGGTGGACTACACCGGCCGCTTTGCCCGGGAGCTGCACGTCACCGGTCTGGTCAACGTCCAGTATGCGGTCTCCAACGGCAAGGTCTACGTCATCGAGGTCAACCCCCGCTCTTCCCGCACGGTGCCCTATATCTCCAAGGTCACAGGCGTCCCGATGGTCGATCTGGCCGTCCGCTGCTGCCTCGGCGAGAAGCTGACCGATATGGGCTACGGCACCGGCCTGCACCCCAATGCTCCCTATGTGGCTGTTAAGGTGCCTGTCTTCAGTTTTGAGAAGCTGCATGGCGTCGATACCCAGTTCGGCCCCGAGATGAAGTCCACCGGCGAGGTGCTGGGCATTGCGCCCAACTACCACGATGCCCTGCTCAAGGGCCTCATCGGCGCGGGCTACACCTTCAAGACCCCCGGCCCGGCTTCCTGCTGCATCTTCACCGTGAAGGACAGCGACAAGCCCGAGTTCGTGGACATCGCGTGGAAGCTCAAGAGCATGGGCTATAAGCTCTACGGCACCTCCGGCACCTGCGCATGGCTCAACAAGCACATGGTGCCCTGCAATGAGGTGCGGAATATGTCCGGTGAAGCGCCGAATATCGTGGACCTTCTGCAGAGCGGTCTGGTGGACTATGTCTTCTCCACCAGCGCCAAGGGCCGCGACCCCAAGCGCGATTCCGTCCGCCTGCGCCGCAAGGCTGTGGAGTTGAGCATCCCCTGTATCACGGCTGTGGATACGGCCAATGCTCTGGTCAACTGCCTGCGCAGCGAGCACAGCATGAAGGACATCCCGCTGGTGGATATTGCAACGCTGTATCATAAAAAATAAACACACTCCGCTACTTCGTGCGCAAAAATATACCGTTTGTGCGCAGCCCCTCGTAATGAGGGGCTGCATTTGTTATACTCAACAACGCAAAATTTGCCAAAAGACGTTACTTTTGGACGTTCCAGGAGGATATAGATACATGACTCGTTCCCAGATGATCGAAACTGTGGCGCGCAAGACCGGCTTCACCGAAGCGCAGGTCGAGACCACGATGGACGCACTGTTTGACCAGATCGCCGATTGCCTGCGTGCCGACGAAAAGGTCACTATCGCTGGCTTTGGCCGCTTCGAGATGCGCCCCCGCAAGCCAAAGGCATACACCAACCCCAAGACCAAGGTCTCCAGCCGTCTGGAGTCTACCTCTATCCCCGGCTTCAAGGCCAGCGGTCGTTTCAAGCAGAAGCTTGAGGCAGGCCGTGCCGCAAAGAGCGTCGAAGAGACCGCCTGATAGAACATAACGCGCAAGCGCTGCATCCTTGACCTGGGATGCGGCGCTTTTTTGCTGACAGAATGCGATTTTCATGGTATACTGGGCATATCATCACGAAAAGCGGCCCCCAGAGGGCATTGCGCAGAAGAAAAACGAAAAAGGAACGGAGTAGAAGGATCCATGCTTTACAGCGAGTTACAGTGCAGCGAGGCCATCCATAAGGCCGTAGAGCGGATGGGCTTTGCGGAAATGACCGAGGTGCAGGAAAAGACCATCCCCGTCATGCTGGCCGGGCGCGACGTCATCGCCAAGGCCCCCACTGGCACCGGCAAGACCTGCGCCTTCGGCATCCCGGTGGCGGAGCATATCGACCCCGCCCTCAAGGCCCCGCAGGCCGTCATTCTGGCCCCGACCCGTGAGCTGGCGCAGCAGATCGCCGAGGAGCTGGCCGGGCTGACCTATTTCATGCCGGAGGTGCAGGTGGTCTGCGTCTACGGCGGCGCAAATATGGAAAAGCAGGCCAAGCGCCTCGCCGAGGGCTGCCAGATCGTCGTGGCGACTCCGGGCCGCCTTATGGACCACTACAAGCACCACAGCATCGACCTCGACCATGTGACGCAGGTGGTGCTGGATGAGGCCGATGAGATGCTGAATATGGGCTTTTATAAGGACGTGCGGCACATCATCGGCCTGATGAAGGCCCGCAAGTCCCTCTCCATGTTCTCGGCCACCATCAGCCGGGAGGTGATGGACATCGGCTGGATGTATCAGAAGGACGCCGAAGAGATCACCGTCCAGCCCAAGGAAGAGAGCCAGCCGAAGATCACTCAGTATATGCTGGAGACCTCCGGCCGCAATAAGCTGTCGGACTTGGCCCAGATCATCATTGGGGAGGGCTATAAGCGGGTCATGGTGTTCTGTGATACCAAATTCAATACGGCGGCGCTGGCGAACCAGCTGGCCCGGCTGAACTTCTCGGTGGACTGCCTTCACGGCGACCTCTCCCAGAGTGAGCGCAACCGCATCATGCAGAATTTCCGGGATGGAAAACTGAACGTGCTGGTGGCTACCGATGTGGCGGCCCGTGGCATCGACGTCTCGGATGTGGATGCGGTCATCAACTACGATGTCCCCGGTGACAATGAGCACTATACCCACCGCATCGGCCGCACCGGCCGCGCAAAGAAGGAGGGCGTGAGCTATCTGTTCTATGTGCCGGAGGAGAAGAAGCGGGTGCAGGAGCTGCTGCGTCTGACCCGCAATACGGATCTGTGCACGCCGGTGCATTTCGATTTCAATCATGAGCATATCGTGGTGGAAAAGAAGCAGGACAGCGCCGACCGGTTCCAGATCAAGTGCTATTTCTGATGAGAGAATAAGACAGGAAACAGAGCGGGTGTTTTTTGGGCAGAAAGCCCTGAAAGTGCCCGCTCTGCTTTTATATTATAATAAGGAAGAATGAAAGCAAAAAACAGGCCAAAACGCCGCAAAAAACTGGTGAAAAAGTGCAAAGGCAAAAAAGAGCAAAAAACTTGTAAAAAAGACTTGCAAAGTGGACGGTGATGTGGTATTATACTTGAGCGCCAAGCGCTGAGACAAAAGAATGACTTCCGAGTCTCAGCTAGAAGTAAAGC
>NZ_JAJEQL010000041.1:0-18957 GCF_020687345.1 Faecalibacterium butyricigenerans | reverse complement strand
GTCAGCAGGACACGAGTGCCGCTCAAGGCACGAAGTGGACGCTGGGCACCGCAACCCGTCTTAGCGCAGCGGCTAGCATTTTTGGGCTTCGACTTCCGTCTTGGGCTTGTTAAGGGCGAGCAGCCCTTAACTCGTTGCGGGGAGAGTGGAGTCCAGAGGTAGGGAGGGGGGAATCGAAACACCCCTCCCTGCCTCTGGCCCGCGCGGAGCGCAAGCCATTTGACCGAAAGAAAAAACATCCCCCGCGCTACCAGCGCGCGAACCTGCTTAAAGAAAACAAAGCCCTGCTGCAACAGTGCTCCGCCCTGCGCCGCAGGCGCACACGCCCGCTTGACGAAAACATATCCCGCCGAAAAATCGATTCACCCTAAGAAGCCACACCTCACAGAAAGCAGAAAGGACAGAAGATGTTTACTGCCAAACAGTTCGCCGGCACCCACTGCGGCTGCCGCTACCAGCAGGACTACCGCCCCACGCTGGGCCGGGACGGTAAAAAAGAGTCCGGCACGCTGGAGGTCATCAAATTCTATTACGACGGTGCCATCCGGATGGAGCAGCACTGCTATGGCGAGGCGGCGACCTTCGTGTTCGGCGTCTGGGCCAAGGGGATGGACGCCGACGGCACCCTCCACTGGGCACTGCCCGACCGCCGCAAGAGCTACTACGACGAGGACTATCTGCCCAAGAAGCTGGACCGGGTGGACGAAGAGGGGAACCTCTACTTCGACGGCAGCCCCTTCCCGTGGCGGCTGACCGACGACTTCGCGGAAGACAAGCGCTGGGGCTACCCGAAGTGGAAGGTGTTGCTGGGAAAACTCACCGGAAAAGGCCTGAAATGTGACTGAATCACGAAATTCGAGTATTCCCATTGACATACTAGGGAATGATATGATATAACTATTCCGTCAAATGGAATCCATGCGGGTGCGCCCCGGCCCCCGAGAAGGCGCGGCGTACCCACATTTCAGCAGAAAGGAATCATTCCTATGGAAAACACAGAAAAAGTGGTTTATCTGGATAACGCTGCTACCACCGCCTGTGCCCCCGAGGCTCTGGCTGTGATGGTCGAGGCCCTGAGCGGTGCCTGCGGCAACCCCAGCAGCCATTACAGTGTGGGCTATGAGGCCAAGGAATTTGTGGATAAGGGCCGCGCACAGGTGGCAAAGGCCATCAACGCATCCCCGGCCGAGATCTTCTTTACCGGCTGCGGCTCTGAGGCCGACAACTGGGCGGTGAAGGGCACTGCCTTCACCAAGGCACGCCAGAACAAAAAGCACCTCATCACCAGCGCGTTCGAGCACCACGCCATCATGCACAGCATGGCCGCTCTCGAGCGTATGGGCTTTGAGGTCACTTATATCAAGCCCACCACCAAGGGCTATATCCGCCCCGAGGACGTCGAGGCTGCTATCCGCCCCGACACGGCCCTCATCAGCATCATGATGGCCAACAACGAGATCGGCACCATCCAGCCCATCAAGGAGATCGCGGAGATCGCCCACAAGCATGGCATCTGGATGCACACCGACGCCGTTCAGGCAGTCGGTGCGATCCCCGTGGACGTCAAAGAGCTGGGCGTGGATATGCTGTCCATGAGCGCTCACAAGTTCAACGGCCCCAAGGGCATGGGTGCACTCTACTGCCGCAAGGGCATCTGGCCTCAGAACCTCATCGACGGCGGCAGTCAGGAAGCACGCCACCGCGCAGGCACCGAGAACGTCGCCGGCATCGCCGGTATGGGCAAGGCCCTCGAGATGGCCACGGAGCATCTGGAAGAGCGGATGGCTCACGAGAAGGTGCTGCGCGATTACGTCATCGACCGTGTCCTGAAGAATATCCCCGAGGCACGCCTGAACGGCGGCCTTGAGCACCGTCTGCCCGGCAATGTGAACATCAGCTTCCCGGGTCTGGAGGGCGAGACCATCCTGTTGGACCTCGATATGCACGGCATCTGCGCCTCGACCGGCTCTGCCTGCAACTCTGACAGCCTCGACCCCAGCCATGTCCTGCTGAGCATCGGCGTGCCGGAGGAGATCGGCCACGGTTCCATGCGGTTCACCTTTGGCCCGCAGAACACCATGGAAGAAGCAAAATATCTGTGCGATGTGCTGGAGGAGGTCATTCCCCGCCGTCGTGCTATGAGTTGTATGTGGCTGCAGGGTCAGAACACGGCCCGCCAGTTCAGCCTGAAGGGAGATAAGTAAAATGGCAGGTATGTATAGCGCAAAGGTCATGGAGCATTTTGCACATCCGCACAACGTGGGCGAGCTCCCCGATGCAAACGGCGTGGGCGAGGTCGGCAACCCCAAGTGCGGCGACATCATGCGGATGTACCTCAAGATCGAGAACAACGTCATCGTTGACGTCAAGTTCCTCACCTTCGGCTGCGGCGCAGCCATTGCCACCAGCAGCATGGCCACCGACCTCATCAAGGGCAAGACCGTGGACGAGGCTCTGAAGCTGACCAACAAGGCTGTTGTCGAGGCTCTGGAAGGTCTGCCTCCCATCAAGGTCCACTGCTCTGTTCTGGCTGAGCAGGCCGTCAAGTCGGCGCTGTCTGACTACTACCGTCGTCAGGGCATCGACCCGGAACCCATCGTGGGCAAGCTGGAAGAGGACTGCGACCATTGCAGCGGCGAGAGCTGCGGCCGCTAAGGCAGTAAAAACGTAAACGAGAAGCCTGTTATTGGACAAGATGCCCGATAACAGGCTTCTTTTTTGCACAAAACGACAGAGCGAAAAATCTTTACGCTTCAAGAGGCTGTGATATAATAAAAGTACAGATACCTTTTGGTGCGAAAGGAGCGAAATATAAGATGATTAGAAAGTTTACTGCGGCTTTTATGGCTATGATGATATTGCTGATGCTTATGCCATCCAGTGCATTTGCGGCAGAGCCTTCGGTGCAGGAAGTGGAGGCTTTGATTGCGCAGATAGGAACGGTTACACGCGAGAACCGCAGTGCCGTAGAAAGAGCAGTTGATGCATACAGCCAGTTGGATGATACGGCCAAGGCAGAGGTATCTAATTTCACGGTGTTGGCGGAAGCACAGCAGATTTTGGGAATTAAGGATGCACTAGCGAAATTGGATGTGAAGTATGATAAAGTCGAGGGTAACTATACGATAACGAGTCCATATGCTTTGAAAGAACTGGACAAGGGTAACTGTAGTGTAAATCCAGCAATATATATCCACAATGAATATGCGATGCCGTGGATGGTAATCATGTATTGCTATATGGGTGATACATTTATATGGACGGACTCTATTGTTGTACGTGCTGGTGAAAATAAATATACTTACGAAAGTCCGGCATTTTATTATTCCACAGGGGATAAAGTGAAAGTAAGCTCTGGAAAAGTGAAAGCAGCGGAAATGCTGGCAACCATTGCAGGAGATTTCGATATTAACTTGCTCAGGGATGTGTTGAGCGCACAGGAAACGATTTTTCGATTTAAGGGACATGCACCGTGGGGAGATTCAACTGAATATGACTACGTTTTGACACCAGAAAATCGGCAGATAATCACGGATATTTTGAATGCCTATGACCTTATGCGTACTGCAAGCCCGGAGGTCTTGTATAAAGCATTGGCATGACGTTGGAATGACGCGAGAAGGGAGAAAATATGAAAAAGCAAGCGGTAATAAAATGCTTTTTGGTGAGTCTTAGCTTGGTTTTGCTGGTTTCATGCGGGAAAAATTCTTCAACCAGAGCGGAAAGCGCAGGTACAGAAGTTGAAAAAAGCGTAAGCAGCAGCCAGCCGGTTGAGCCAAAAGCGGAAAATGCCTATGAGAAGTTTCGAAAAGCTGAAAAGGAAAATGTCATAGGAGATGAGGAACAACAGTTGGCAGAACTGCGTGAAGCTCTAGAAAAGCTTCAACTTGAATATGCAAAAGATGAAGAAATTGGGGATGTGTTAGCGATAACAAGTCCGTACTGCAATGAAAATGAGGAATCGGGTCAAAGCTGTGTGGCACCGTTCATTTACATATTTGGGCCATCGGTGGATCCGATGCTTGGTATTGGGTTTATGTATATAGACAGTCAGTATCTGGGTGTAGATACTGTCGAAATAGATACGGATGAGCATAGGTATACATACAATAGTGATACGTTCTTGGACATTGTTAAGAATAGAACAGTTATAAAGTCAGAGAATATGGAAAAATCAGAAGAGATGGCTGTACGGCTTGCTATAGATGAGGACGGCCTTGATAAGGACATTGATGTTCTGATAGACATGGTGAAATCGGATGAGGTGAATCTCCGTTTTGGAAAATACAATTCGGCCAAGCCTGATTTGGTCGAGTGCCCGATGCCGGAAAATGACAAGCAGGCCATCGTGGATGTTTTGAACGCATATTACCTGTATCTGAACACGACGCAGGCGGTTCGAGCAAGGGCTTTGGCAGAACTTACATAAGAAATACAAAACGGGGTGGTCTTGCGGCTGCCCCGTTTTGCGTTATTCATAAAAACCTTTTAGTCTGCTCTTGCATAGGATGGCGCACCGAGGATAGGGGAGGGGGCCTTACAGTGGAAGGACGGAAGCAGTTTGCGGTGGTGGGCGGCGACGCCCGGCAGGCGGCAGCGGCCCGGGCGCTGGCCCGGGCAGGGTACAGTGTGGGCGGGCCGGAGAAGATCGCGGTGGCGGATTATATCCTGCTGCCTCTGCCGCTGGACGCGGCCCGGACGCCGCTGGCCGAGCTGCTGCGGGCCGCACGGCCCGGCACGCTGGCGCTGGGCGGGATGCTCTCGGCGGAGGCAAAGGCCATCGCTGCCGAGGCGGGGGTGGAGCTGGTGGACTACTTCGCCCGGGAGGAGCTGACCATCCGCAATGCCATCCCCACGGCGGAGGGCTGCATCGGCATCCTGATGGCGGAGCGCAGCCGCACCCTGTGGGGCAGCAGCATCCTCCTCACCGGCTTCGGGCCGGTGGGGCAGGCGCTGGGCGTCCGGCTGGGGGCACTGGGGGCGCAGGTGACGGCGGCGGCTCGCCGTCCGGCCCAGAGGGCGCTGGCGGAGAGCTTCGGGCTGCGGAGCGTGGCCATTGGCCGGCTCGGGCGGCTGGCCCCGGCCTTCGACACCGTGGTGAACACCGTCCCGGCGCAGGTGCTGAGTGCGGAGGTGCTGGCCCGGCTGCGGCCGGAGAGCCTCATCGTAGATCTGGCGTCCCGCCCCGGCGGCACCGACTTTGAGGCCGCCCGGCGGCTGGGCCACAGAGCCATCCATGCGCTGAGCCTGCCCGCCGCCTGTGCGCCCGAGACGGCAGGGGAGGCGGTGGCCCAGACGGTCTGCGAGATGATCGGGCAGAGGGAGGAAGCATGATGAGAGGAACGAGAACGCGCTGCGCGGCCTTTGCGGTCTGCGGCAGCTTCTGCACGCTGGATGCGGCGCTGGATGCGGCCCGGGCGCTGCGGGGGCAGGGGTGGGAGCTTCTGCCGGTGATGAGCTTTGCGGCGGGGCAGGACACCCGCTTTGGCCGGGGGACGGGCTGGCGGCAGCAGCTCGAGGGTCTGACCGGGCATCCGGTGCTGGATACCTTGCAGGCCGTCGAGCCTCTCGGCCCGCGCCGTCTGGCCGACGCCCTCGTCATCGCGCCCTGCACCGGGGCCACGCTGGCCCGGCTGGCCGAGGGCCTTTCTGACACGCCGGTGACACTGGCGGCGAAAAGTCTGCTCCGGGTGGGAAGCCCTATCGTGGTGGCCATCTCCACCAACGACGGGCTGGGGGCATCCGGGGAGAACATCGCCCGGCTCTACCAGCGCAAGCACTATTATTTCGTGCCTTACGGGCAGGATGACCCGAACACGAAGCCCCAGAGCCTCAAGGCGCGGTTCGAGCTGCTGCCCCAGACCCTCGAGGCGGCGTTGGAAGGACGGCAGCTGCAGCCGGTATTGCAGTGTCCATGTGGATGAGAAAGCTTTTCAGCCGGGGAAAAGTGTGGTATACTAACAGCATCTATGAAGATTTGTGGAGAATGAACGAATGAAAAAATACCTCGCTGCGCTTCTCACAGCGTTGCTCCTGCTCTGCATGGCCCTGCCCGCCGGTGCCGTCGGCCCGGCCCTGACGGCGACGGAGGCCTACTGCATCCTTGATGCAGACACCGGCCTCGTGCTGGCGCAGCAGAATATGAACGAAGAGCTGCACCCGGCGTCCATCACCAAGGTGATGACGCTGGGCCTTGCCTGCCAGAAAGCGCAGGGGAACTGGGACGGCGTCAAACTTACCGTCTCCCACGAGGACGTCTACTCCCTCGCGGGCACCGATTCCAGCCACATCGCCCTGCAGGAGGGGGAGGAGGTGCCCTTGCAGGATGCGCTCTACGGTACCATGATTGCCAGCGCCAACGACGGCGCGAACCTGCTGGCCGAATACTTCGGCGGCGGCACCATCGAGGGCGGCGTGGCGGCGATGAACGCGCAGGTGGAGGCATTGGGCCTTGAACACACCCACTTCGCCAACCCCCACGGCATCAGCAACGACGACCACTACACCAGCTGTTACGACATGGCCCAGATCCTGCGATGGGCGCTGGAGCAGCCGGGATTCGAGACGGTCTTTACCCGCAACGAGATGTACACCATGCAGCCCACGAACATCCAGCCGGTGACCCGCTATTTCTCCCAGCAGGACAAGATGCGGCTGCATTACAGCAGGTATTATATCCCTGCCATCCTCGGCTCAAAGATCGGCTACACCAACATCGCCCGTTACAGCTACGTCTGCCTCGCGGAGCAGAACGGCGTCCGCCTCATCTGTGTGACCATGCAGAGCCAGACCAAGCCCGATAAGTACAGCGATGTCCGCACCCTGCTGGAGGATGCGTTCGCCCGCTTCACGAGCTACACCGACCTGCCCTCGAGGGGGCTGACCGAGGAGCTGGAGGTCGTGGGCGGCGGCGGGACGCTGGGCCGCGTGACCGTCACCGACCCGGGCGTCCGGCTGCTGTTGGCCGACGGTGTGACGGCGCAGGACGTCTCGGTGTCGCTGGAGCTGCCCGAGCGGTACGTTCTGGGCGCTTCGCCGGAGGTGTATGCGGTGTACACCGTCAGCGGCGGGAACAAGCAGGAGTCGATGAGCGTCCGGGTCCCGGCGGTCATCACCGGGCTGGACGAGCTGCTGGACGCAAACGTGGGCCGGGAGCTGGAGACCGCCTCCGACGTCCGGCCTGCCAAGACCGCCGGAATGCTCATCCTCATCTCGCTGGCCTGCACGGCTGCTGCTGCGGTCGTCACGGTGGGCGTGATGAGGCTGCTGCGCCGCCGGAGCAGAAAGACCCGGAAGCACTGAATCTACGCGCAAAAGCCGCAAAAAGGCTTTTCCATATACAACAGATCGACAAAAAACGATAAAACAAAACAGAGAGGAAAATCATTATGGGTAAGTTCACGTTTACGCAGACCGAGATCCCCGGTGTCGTCGTCATTGAGCCGCAGGTGTTCGGCGATGACCGCGGCTACTTCATGGAGACGTATCAGAAGGACCAGTTCGCCGAGGCCGGCATCGACAAGGAATTTGTGCAGGACAACCAGAGCCGCTCCACCCGCGGCGTGCTGCGCGGCCTCCACTTCCAGAAAGAGCACACGCAGGGCAAGCTGGTGCGTGTGACCAAGGGCGAGGTCTTTGACGTTGCCGTGGACTGCCGCCCCCACAGCGCCACCTTCGGCAAGTGGGTGGGCGTGACCCTCTCCGAGGAGAACAAGAAGATGTTCTATATCCCCGAGGGCTTTGCCCACGGTTTCCTCGTGCTGAGCGATGTGGCCGAGTTCTGCTACAAGTGCACCGACGTCTACGACCCCACCAGCGAGGGCGGCATCCCCTACGATGACCCCACCGTCAACGTCCAGTGGCCCGACTGCGGCTGTGAGCACAAGACCAGCGCCAAGGACAAGCTCCACGAGCCGTTTGCCGCCCAGAAGTTCGAGTATTTTGAAAAGTGGTGATCGCCGGTGAAAAAGCTCAAGGCAATGTTCAACGGCCTGTGGTGCTACCGCTATCTGCTGTGGAACCTCGTCAGCCGTGACTTCAAGCTCAAATACCGCCGCAGTGTGCTGGGCGTGGTGTGGAGCGTGCTCAACCCCCTGCTCATGTGTCTGGTGTACTGGGCCGTGTTCAGCAGCCTGATGGATATGCGGGGCAGCGGCATCGACAACTTCCCGGTCTTTTTGATGTGCGGCCAGCTGCTCTTCAACTTCTTCAATGAGGCCACCTCCACCAGCATGAGCAGCGTCCTCGGCGCGGCCTCCCTGCTCAAGAAGGTCTATATCCCCAAGTACGTCTTCCCGCTGGAAAAGTGCTGCTTCGCCATGGTCAACTGCGTCTTCAGCTTCGTGGCGCTGGCGCTGGTGATGGTGTTCACCGGCAGCCCCATCCACATCACGGTCTTCGAGGCGCTCTACCCGCTGGTGACGCTCTTCTTCTTCAGCCTCGGCGTGGGCCTCTTCCTCGCGGCGGCGACGGTGTTCTTCCGGGACATCATGCACATCTGGAGCGTCTTTATCACGGCGCTGCTCTACTTCTCCGCCATCTTCTACGACCCCACCCAGATGACCTTCTCCATCGGCGGCTTCAATATGCAGCAGATCATCAAGCTGAACCCGATGTACTGGTATATCACGGGCTTCCGCCGCACCCTGATGTGGGGCATCCCGCTGGACATCAATATGTTCCTCGTCTGCGGCCTGTGCGCCGTCGTCTCGATGCTGGTGGGCGTCCAGATGTTCCGCAGGACACAGGACCGCTTCGTGCTGCATATATAAGGAGGAGAGAACGATGGAACCTATCATCAAAGTGGACAATGTATCCATGTGCTTCAATCTCTCCACCGAAAAGCACGAGAGCCTGAAGGAATACCTCCTTGCCATGGTGCAGGGGCGCTTGCAGTACGATGAGTTCTACGCCCTCAGGGACGTGAGCCTCGACATCATGCCCGGCGATTTCTACGGCCTTGTGGGCCTGAACGGCTCGGGCAAATCCACCCTGCTCAAGACCATCGCGGGCGTGTATAAGCCCAGCAAGGGCAAGGTGACAGTCAACGGCACCATTGCGCCCCTCATCGAGCTGGGCGCAGGCTTCGACATGGACCTGACTGCCCGGGAGAACATCTACCTCAACGGCACGGTGCTGGGCTTCTCGCCCAAGTATCTGGACGAGAAATTTGACGAGATCGTGGAGTTCAGCGAGCTGCAGAACTTCCTCGACGTCCCGCTGAAGAACTACTCCTCCGGCATGGTGGCCCGCATCGGCTTCGCCATCGCCACCATCACCAAGCCCGACATCCTCATCGCCGACGAGGTGCTGTCGGTGGGCGACTTCCTCTTCCAGCAGAAGTGCGAGAAGCGGATGAAGGAGCTGATGGCAGGCGGCACCACGGTCATTCTGGTGTCCCACTCCATCGAGCAGATCGAGCGGATGTGCAGCAAGGTGGCATGGCTGAGCCACGGCCGCCTCAGGATGAACGGCGACACCCAGACCGTCTGCAACGCCTACAAGGCCGTGCAGCGGGGCGAGGCATAAGGCGATGGATGTACGACTCAAACGCGCCAAAGAGCTGGCGGGCTATGCCGTCCGGCTCACAAAGGACGAGGGCCTGCCCACGATGGTGAAGCGGGGCGCGGGCTTTGTCCGCCGCCGCTTCTTCGGCAAGAGGGCGCGCTATCTGCCCGGCAGAAAGGTGCTGGAAGCCCAGAGGGCCGAGATGGCAGGAAAAACCGCCGAGGACTGCGGCCTGCCCACCATCTCCATCCTGACCCCACTGTATAATACGCCCGAGAATTACCTGCGGGAGTTTCTGGATTCCTTTGTGGGCCAGACGGCTCCCAACGGTCAGCTCTGTCTCGCCGACGCCTCCGATGACGCCCACCCCGAGGTGGAGCGTATCGTCCGGGAATATCAGCAGAAAAATCAACGCATCGGATACAAAAAGGTCGAAAATAAGGGCATCGCCGCCAACACCAACGCCGCCGAGGCGCTGGCCGACGGCGAATACCTCGCCCTCGCCGACCATGACGATGTGTTGGCCCCCCATGCCATGTATGCGATGGGAAAGGCTATTTTGCAGCTGCGCCAGAGGGGCGAGCCGGACGGCTTTGTCTACAGCGACGAGGCCCTCTTCTCAAAGAGCATCAAAAAGCCGATGGTGGGCCATTTCAAGCCCGATTATGCCCCGGATTATCTGCTCTGCTGTAATTATATCTGCCATCTGGCGGTCTTCAGGCGGGCGCTGTACGAGCAGCTGGGCGGCGAGCGGCCCGCCTGCGACGGCAGTCAGGACCACGACCTCTTCCTCCGCCTCATCGAGCAGACCGGCGGCGCGGCCCATGTCCCGCAGGTGCTCTACTACTGGCGGGTCCACGCCGGTTCGACCTCCGGCGGCACCGAGGCAAAGCCCTATGTGGCGGCGGCGGCGAAAAAGGCGCTGGCCGACCATCTGGCCCGCACCGGGCGCACCGGCAGGGTGGAGGACGGAATTTTCCCCAGCACCTACCGGGTGAAGTGGGACATCGAGGGCGACCCCAAGGTCAGCATCCTCATCCCCAGCAAGGACCACATCGACGACCTCGAGAAGTGTCTGCACAGCATCTGGACCAAGACCGAGTGGGACAACTTCGAGGTCATCGTCATCGAGAACAACTCCACCGACCCGGCCACCTTTGCCTATTACGAGGCGGCAGAGAAGCGGTACGACGGCCTGAAGGTGGTGACGTGGCCGGAAAAGGGCTTCAACTTCTCGGCCATCAACAACTTTGGCCGGAAAGCCGCGTCGGGCGAGTACCTGCTGCTGCTGAACAACGACGTGGAGGTGCGGAACGGCGGCTGGCTCACCGAGCTGCTGCGTCCGTGTGCCCACCCCGGCGGCGCGGCCATCTGCGGCGCGATGCTCTATTACCCCGACGAGACCCTCCAGCACGCAGGCGTCGTCACGGGTCTGGGCGGCTACGCGGGCCACAGCCACAAGTACAAGAAGGCCGGCGGCAGCGGCTATATGTTCCGCACCGCGACGGTGCAGAACTTCTCTGCGGTCACGGGGGCCTGCCTGCTGGTGAAGGCCAGCGTGTGGGATGAAGTGAACGGCCTCGACGAGAAGTTCGCCGTGGCCTTCAACGACGTGGACTTCTGCCTCCGGGTGCGGGACCGGGGCTATCGCATCGCGTGGACGCCCTATGCCCAGCTGACCCATTACGAGAGCAAGAGCCGGGGCGGCGATGAGAAGGATCCCGCCAAGGCAGCCCGCTTTGCGGCCGAACAGCAGCGTCTCTACGACGTTCACGGCAAGGCGGACATCCTTGACGACCCCTATTACAATCCCAGTCTGACCCGCGACCGGGAGGACTTCTCGGAGAGCGGCGACCTGCGGAACCTGAAAGAGGGAAAAGTGACTGTGAGGTGGCGGAACGCATGAACATCAAGGGCCATTTTGAGACCATCACCCGGCACAAGCTGCTGGTGATGAAATACTGCTTTGCCTGCGGACTGTACGAGCAGGGCCTTGCCCACGACCTGAGCAAGTACAGCCCCACCGAGTTCATCCCCGGCTGCATCTACTATCAGGGTGACCACAGCCCCAACGAGGCGGAGCGGGAGGCCAAGGGCTACACCTCGGCGTGGCTCCACCACAAGGGCCGCAACAAGCATCACCTCGAGTACTGGATCGACTACAGCACCACCAAGGCGGGGCTGACCGGCATGAAGATCCCGCTGCGGTATGTCTGCGAGATGGTCTGCGACCGGGTCGCAGCCAGCCAGATCTATCTGGGTGACAGGTACACCGACGCCTCTCCTTGGGAGTACTACGAGCGCAGCAGAGACCACTACCTCCTCCACCCCGAGACCCGGGCGCTGCTGGAAAAGCTCCTCCAGATGGTGCGCGACCTCGGACAGGAGCGGACGTTTGCCTACATGAAGTTCCTGCTGGGCTGCGAAAAAGATTACTGAGCAAAAACAGGAATGCCTCCGGCGGCTGCGTCTCCGGAGGCATTTTTCAGGGGCGGTGTACGCCGCAAAGCCAAACATCCCCCAGCCCGGACGGGACACCGCTCAGGCTGGGGGATGCTGTTTTTCAAAAGCAGAGAAGATCAGTCTTCGCTGTTGTCGATCTGGATATAGTGGGGGCCGCGTTTGTCCACAAAGAGCAGCACGCCGGTCAGCGTGACAGCCAGACAGGTCAAAACAGCGAGCAGTACTTTCAGAAATTTCATGGTCAGACCCTCCTTAACGGGATGCGCCCCGGGCACGGGGTGCGCCCTGAGCTTTGTTGATTGTAGTATAGCATATTCCTGCCGGAAAGGCAAACGACCGGACTTTGGGAAAAGTTGTGCGATACGAACGAAAAAATAGGAGGTTAGTCTCAACTAATCGTGAAAAACAGCCAAGAAATTTAAGAAAATCCTCTCATTTTGGCCTTGTTGTCGTTGACTTCCCACCGCAAAATGATACAATAAGTGTGTTAAGCAGCACCTGTCCCTGTACCAGTGCGCCTGCATGGGCGTGGGGACGGCAATTCAAGCAGAATGGGGGATTTAATTCCATGTTGAACAAGCTGAAACGTGCGGCGCTTGGCGCGCATACGCCGCATGACAAGGCAACTGCTGCAAGCAAACCGGTCCCGATGCCTCTGCCCGCGCAGGTACGCATCCTGATGAGCCAGCACATCGGCGCTCCCGCCAAGGCATTGGTGAAGAAGGGCGACGAGGTGTTCGTCGGTACCAAGATCGGTGAAGCTGGCGGCTTTGTGTCTGCAAATATCCACTCCAGCGTTTCGGGCACCGTGGCGGCTGTGGAGCCGTTCCGTCTGTCCAATGGCCGGATGTGCGACTCTGTGGTCATCAAGACCGATGGCAAGCAGACCGTAGACCCCGCCGTGAAGGCTCCCGAAGTGACCGATAAGGCCAGCTTCCTCGCCGCCGTGCGGGAGAGCGGTCTGGTCGGTCTGGGCGGCGCAGGCTTCCCGACCGACGTCAAGCTCCAGCCCAAGGATCCCGTGGACACCCTGCTCATCAACGCCTCCGAGTGTGAAGTCTGGCTGACCAGTGACACGCAGGAGATGCTGAATTGTGCAGACGATATCATCCGGGGCATCGAGGCGGTGCTGAAGTACACCGGCATCCCGAAGTGCGTCATCGGTATTGAGAACAACAAGCCCGAGTGCATCGACCTGCTGTGCCAGAAGACCAAGGACAAGCCCGCCATCGAGGTCAAGCCCCTGCCCAGCGTCTACGGCACCGGCGCAGAGCTGATCCTTATCGAGAAGTGTCTGGGCCGCGAGGTCCCGCACGGCGGCCTGCCCGCCGCAGCCGGCGCCATCGTCATGAACGTGACCAGTGTGTCCAGCCTCGGCAAGTATCTGGCTACCGGTATGCCGGTGGTCAGCCGCGTCATCACCGTGGACGGCGATGCCTGCGAGAAGCCCCAGAACCTCATCGTCCCTGTAGGTACTTCCTATGAGGACGTCCTGAACACGGCCGGCCTGAAGGGCGGCGTGACGCTGGGCAAGGTCGTGGCCGGCGGCGCGATGATGGGTCCCGCAGTGCGCGACCTGAGCTACCCCACCACCAAGACCACCTCCGGCCTCATCATGCTGAGCGAGGCTGCGGCACAGCCTCCGCAGGTCAACCCTTGCATCCGCTGCGGCCGCTGTGTCGAGTACTGCCCGATGGGTCTGGAGCCTGTCGAGGTCAATCAGGCCTACGCAGCCCGCGATGTTCAGGAGCTGGGCAAGCTGCACGTTGATTACTGCTTCAACTGCGGCTCCTGCACCTTCGTCTGCCCGGCCAAGCGCCCCTGCACCCAGATGATGGGTCTGGCCAAGGCATTCTATCTCGGTGAAATCAAAAAAGGAGGCAATAAGTAATGGATACGAAGCTTATTGTTTCGGCCTCCCCGCACCTGCGCTCTGAGGAGACGACCACCGGCCTGATGGCCAACGTGATCGTGGCCCTGACCCCGTGCGTCGTGGCCTCTGCCATCATCTTTGGTCTGCGTGCCCTGCTGGTCACTGCCGTGTCGGTCGTGGCCTGCGTGGCGTTCGAGTGGCTGTACTGCAAGCTGATGAAGAAGGCAAACCCCATCGGCGACCTGTCTGCTGTAGTCACCGGCATCATCCTCGCCCTGAATGTGCCTGTGGGGATGCCCATCGGTGAGCTGCTCATCGGCGACTTCGTGGCCATTATCGTGGTCAAGCAGCTGTTCGGCGGCATCGGCATGAACTTTGCGAACCCCGCTCTGGTGGGCCGTATCGTGCTGTTCATCAGCTTCGCCGGTGCGATGAACAAGTGGGTGTTCCCGGATGCAGCCGTCGATCAGCTGTCCTCCGCGACCCCGCTGGCTGTGGCTGACCCCAACAAGCTGAGCCTGCTGGACCTCTTCATGGGCGTCCATGGCGGCGTTCTGGGCGAGACCTGCGCTCTGGCCATCGTGCTGGGCCTGATCTACCTCGTCGTCACCAAGACCATCAGCATCGCCATCCCCGCCGCCTACGTTGGCAGCATGTTCCTGTTCTACCTCATCGCCACCCACAGCGTCCACGCTGCACTGGTGGCTGTGCTGAGCGGCGGCCTGCTGTTCGGCGCTGTGTTCATGGCGACCGACTACGTCACCAGCCCCTTCACCCTGAAGGGCAAGCTGGTCTACGGCGTGGCGCTGGGCATCGTCACCTTCGCCATCCGTTACTGGGGCAGCTACACCGAGGGCGTGTCCTTCGCGCTGCTGTTCATGAACCTGTGGGTCCCGTACATCAATGATATGACCCGCCAGACGCCGTATGGCTACGTCAAACCTGCAAAGAAGGAGGCTGCTGGCAAATGAATAAGTCTACTTGGGATAGCACGGTAAAGCCGGTGGTCGTGCTGAGCGTGATCGCACTGGTGGTCAGCTTCCTGCTGGCCCTGGTCAACTCCTTTACTGCGCCCATCATCGACGCCAACCAGAAGGCCGCCACTCTGGCAGCTTATGTGGACGTCATGCCCACTGTTTCCGACGCAAAGACGCTGGAAGAAGTGACCGGCTACACCACCGAGAACGTCACCGGCGTGGTCAAGGCTGAGGATGGCAGCATCGCCATCAAGGCTGAGGAGAAGGGCTTCGACGGCGGCATCCTGTCCGTCATCATGGGCTTCGACACCAACGGCACCGTCACCGGCATCTGGGTGGACGCTTCCACTCAGACCAAGGGCATCGGCTCCAATGTCGCAACGGATACCTTCCTTGCCCAGTTCAACGGCATGGACGGCACCCAGAATATCGCCATCGGTCAGGGCTTTGACGCATACAGCGGCGCGACCATTTCCTCTAAGGCACTGTTCGCCGCCATCAACGACTGCGTCAACTGCTACAACGAGCTGGCATAAAGGAGGTTGGTAAGAAATGGCATCTGAAAACAAGTCCAAGGTAAGCATCCTTACCAACGGCATCATCAAAGAGAACCCCGTTCTGCGTCTGGTTCTGGGCACCTGCTCCTGTCTGGCAGTCACCACGGCAGTTTCCAGCGCACTGGGCATGGGCGCAGCCTTCACCTTCGTGCTGGTCTGCTCCAACATCCTGATCTCGCTGCTGCGCAACGTGATCCCCGCGAAGGTCCATCTGCCCTGCTACATCGTCATCATCGCAGGCTTCGTCACCATCGTCCAGATGGTCATGCACGCCTACATGGACAGCCTGTACACCGCTCTGGGCGTCTTCCTGCCCCTGATCGTCGTCAACTGCATCATCCTCGGCCGTGCCGAGATGTTCGCCTGCAAGAACAACGTCGTTGACTCCGCACTGGACGGCGTCGGCATGGGCATCGGCTACACCCTCACCGTCGTGCTGATGGCTACCATCCGCGAGGTGCTGGGCAGCGGCACTTGGCTGGGCTTCCAGGTCCTGCCCGACAGCGTCGCCCGCATCGGCATCATGACGCAGGCTCCCGGCGCGTTCTTCTGCTACGGCATCCTGATGGCTGGCTGTGTCTGGCTGGAGGGC
The DNA here is from genome assembly GCF_020687345.1 of Faecalibacterium butyricigenerans. NCBI lineage: Bacteria > Bacillati > Bacillota > Clostridia > Eubacteriales > Oscillospiraceae > Faecalibacterium > Faecalibacterium butyricigenerans. The sequence continues at coordinate 2,988 of NZ_JAJEQL010000041.1, read as the reverse complement.
AAGCTGGATGCGCGCATCGAGCGCAAGAGCTGCTGCGACATCGACAATCTGAAGAAGGAGGGCTAATAAGATGCTCGTCAAACTCGCTGCTATCTTCTTCAGCATGATCCTTGTCAACAACTACGTGCTGGTGAAGTTCTATGGCATCTGCCCGTTCTTGGGCGTTTCCAAGAAGCTTGACTCCGCCGTGGGTATGTCTGGCGCCGTCATCTTCGTCATGTTCATGGCTACGGCCGTGACCTTCCCGCTGCAGATCTTTGTTCTGGACCCCGCCGGTCTGAGCTATCTGCAGACCATCGTGTTCATTCTGGTCATTGCAGTCCTCGTGCAGTTCATCGAGATCTTCCTGAAGAAGTATGTCGTGGCTCTGTACAATTCTCTGGGCGTTTACCTGCCCCTGATCACCACCAACTGCTGCGTTCTGGCTGTCACCATTCTGGTCGTCGATGACTACGGCGCCGATGTGGCTGCTCTGGGCTTTGGCGCTGCTTACATCGAGGCTCTGATCTGTGCCGTGGGCGCAGGCGTCGGCTTCATGCTGGCAATGGTCATGTTCAGCGGCGTGCGCAAGCGTGTGGAGGCCTGTGATCCCCCCGCTTCCTTCAAGGGCCTGCCCATCACTCTGCTGGCCGCAGCGATCACCAGCCTGTCCTTTATGGGCTTTGGCGGCATCGTTGAGAATCTGTTCAATGTGACGCTGTAAAGGAGGAACAGGATTTATGAATATCGCATCTGCTGTTATCCTCTGCACCATCGTCGGTGCTGTCGGCGCAATCATTCTGGTCGCCGCTGCCAAGTTCATGGCAGTTGAGGAAGACCCCCGCATCGAAGAAGTCGCCAGCTGTCTGGCCGGCGCAAACTGCGGCGGCTGCGGCTACGCAGGCTGTGCCGACTACGCAAAGGCCGTCGTCATGGACGGCGTGCCCTGCGACAAGTGCGCCCCCGGCGGCCCCAAGGCTGCCGCCGCTATCGCCAAGATCATGGGCGGTGAGGCAAGCGCTGTGGAGAAGAAGGCCGTGGTCCAGTGTCAGGGCAGCTCCGAGCACTGCAAGCCCGCGTATGACTACAAGGGCATCCAGACCTGTGCCGCTGCGGCTACCCTGTACGGCGGCCCCAAGACCTGCTCCTTCGCCTGCATCGGTCTGGGCGACTGCACCAAGGTCTGTAAGTTCGACGCCATCCACATCGTGGACGGCGTGGCCAAGGTGGACAAGGACAAGTGCACCGGCTGCGGTGCCTGCGCCAACATCTGCCCCAAGAAGGTCATCATGATCGACGCAGGCGGCCCGCGCAAGCCGGTCGTCATGTGCTCCAATCAGGATAAGGGCGCTGTCGCCAACAAGCTCTGCACCACCAGCTGCATCGCCTGCGGTATGTGCGAGCGCACCTGTAAGTTCGACGCCATCCATGTCGTGGACGGCGTGGCCCGTGTGGACTACGACAAGTGCAAGGGCTGCGGTATGTGCGCCCAGAAGTGCCCGAAGAAGATCATCCTCTTCCCGCTGAAGGACGATCCGTATCCCCCGAAGCCCGTGGTGAAGCCTGCTGCCCCCGCAGCAGCAAAGCCCGCAGCACCGGCTGCAAAGCCGGAGGCTGAGGCAAAGCCCGAGACCAAGGCGGAATAAGCACTGACCTCAGAGAGGGCCGGACAAAAACGTCCGGCCCTCTTTTTGTGTATGGAGAGGGCGCAAAAGGCTCTCCCTCTGGGAGAGCCTTTTGCGGAAACTCCGGTTGCATAAAACGCACAACGCGCTATAATAAAACAGGATACAACGCGCTTATGGTGAGCGCAGACGGAAAAGGAAAACAGGAAAGAGGAACCATATGGAACAAAAGAACACCCGCCTGCGGAACGTGGGCTTCATCACCTTCTTTTTCAGCGGCATCTGTGCCATCTCCAGCGGCGTGGTGGTCAGCCTATTGCAGGAGCAGTACGGCTTTGCCTACGGTATGACCGGCACGCTGCTGTCCCTTATGAGCATCGGCAACCTGCTGGCGGGCTTTCTCATTGCGATGCTGCCCGGCAGGCTGGGGATGAAGCCCAGCATCCTGCTGCTGACCATCGGCTACGCGGTGGGCTACGCCATGATGGGCCTCAGCGGTGCGGTGGCTGTGCTGGCGCTGGGGTTCTTCCTCGTGGGCATCGCCAAGGGCAGCGTCATCAACACCTGCACCATCCTCGTCAGCGATCATTCGGCCGACCGCACCCGGGGCATGAACCTGATGCACAGCTGCTACGCCTGCGGCGCACTGCTCTGCCCCTTCTTCATCGCGGCGGCGGGCAGGGTGAGCGGCTCCTTTGCGGTGCTGGTGCTGGCGGTGCTGGGCCTGCTACTCTGGCTGGTGTATATGGGCACTCCCTTTGCCGGGAAGGGCGCAGGCAGGAAGGAAGTCACCGACTGGGGCTTCCTCAAGTCCACTCGCTTCTGGCTGCTGACCGGCCTGCTGTTCTGCCAGAACGCCGCCGAGCAGAGCGTCACCGGCTGGATGGTCACTTACTTTAAGGGCAGCGGCATCATCGCGGGTGCACTGGCGGCCTATACCGTCACCGTCATGTGGGGCGCGACCCTCGTGGCCCGCCTGCTCATCGCCTTTGTCTTTCCCTTCAAGCAGCCCCGCAAGGCCATGGTGGTCATGGGCGTGAGCTGTACCATCTTCTACATCCTGCTGGTGCAGGCCCGCAGTCAGGGGGCGGCCATTGCGCTGCTGTTCGCCTTCGCCTTTGCGATGGCGGGCATGAACCCCACCGCCGTGGCCAGCGCGGGCCGGATGACCAGCGTGACCAGTATGGGCATCATGCTGCCGGTGGCGGCCAGCGGTGCCATCCTGATGCCGTGGGTCATCGGCATGGTGGCCGAGGGTGCGGGCCTTGCCGCCGGTATGATGACCAACATCATCCCCTGCGTGGGTCTGGTCCTCTTTGCCATCCTCGTGGCACGGCTGCCGGAAGAATAAAGAATGACCAGAAGGGCCGCTGCGCACGCAGCG
>NZ_JAJEQL010000040.1:0-18966 GCF_020687345.1 Faecalibacterium butyricigenerans | reverse complement strand
AGAGGTAGGGAGGGGGGAGTCGAAACACCCCTCCCTGCCTCTGGCCCGCGCGGAGCGCAAGCCACTTGACCGTAAGATAAAAACTGCCCCGCGCCACCAGCGCGCACGCCTACTTAAAGAAAACCAAGCCCCACCGCAAGAGCGCTCTATACCATTACCCCGTAACGACCGTCATCTCCGCATTTCGTTCAATGGCATAGTCCGTAAAATATTCCTCTTCCAGCGGGATCCAACGCTGCACGAAATTCAGATACCGCTTCCCCTCCCGGGCACGAAGCCGCCGCATCTGTTCTTCCGCCGAGCAGGTGACGAATACTTTTATATCATAGTAGGGCGCAAGGCTGGGGTGGTGGCTGTAGCTGCCCTCTACGATGACCAGCGGCGCAGGCCCGAGCACCCGGGGCGGCAGATAGGCGCCCTCCCGGCAGGAGTAGGCCTTGTAACACACGGCCCGCCCGGCCCGTGCGGGCGCGACGGCCTCGGCCCGCAGCCGCTCGAGGTGCATATTGGCGCAGGGAATGCGCTCCCAGCCTGTGACCCGCTGGGGCGGCGGGAGATAAAAGTCGTCGGTGTGGAGGGTGATGCTCTGGGGAAAGCGCTCTGCCAGCTGTGCGGACAGCGTTGTTTTGCCGCTGCCGCACCGGCCATCCAGCGCCACGAGGACGGTGGGCTGCTGCTTGAGCCGGGCCGTGATCAGACCGGACAGCTCTTCGGGGGACACAAGATGCATGGGGACACCATTCCTTTGCTCAATGATCCTTTTGCCCAGTATAGCACGGCAGAGAAGATGGGGCAAATATTTTTGTAAAAAGGTGTTGACACAGGGCCAAAGCTATGGTAAGATAATGTCACGTTAGGAACAACTAACCTGAAAGATTCCAAGAGACAAAGCGGCTGCTGCCGCGTTCTTTTTGCAGTATTGGTTAGCTGATTCTAACTGCATCTTCTGCATAAGCATCGCGCCGCAGGGGACAATAGCAGAAAACAGGCAGGGAGGCCGGGAAATGGAACGCAACTTTGAGACTGTGATGATCGAGCAATGCGCCCCGGTGCTGGCTGGCCTGAAGCCTGCGGGACTCTTCCGCTATGAGACCAGAGACTGCGCAGACCTTGCCCGCCGCGTCCGCAGCTGGAATGAGCAGCTGGACGAAAAAGGCCTCTGCGTCCGCGTCCTCAAGGGCTGTATGCGGACGCACCAGTATCTCGTGTACGTCTACCGCGAGAGCAGGCTGCGCGTCCTACTGGCCCAGCCGCAGGTGCGGGACTTCCTGCGCGGCGAGGGGTACGACCTTCCTCAGCAGCCGGACGACGATGCGCCGCTGCTGCGGCAGCTGTCCCGGAGGCTCTGCTGTGAGGCTGATTTTCCCCATGAGATCGGCGTATTTCTGGGCTACCCCCTCCCCGATGTGGTGGGCTTTATCGAAAATGAGGGCCGCAACTTCACCTGCTGCGGCTGCTGGAAAGCCTACGGCGACCCTGCCGCTGCCCGGCAGCACTTCGCCCAGCTGAACAAGTGCACGGCGGTGTATCTCCGCCTGTTCCACAGCGGCACCCCCATCCAGCGTCTGGCCGTCGCAGCCTGACGCTCCTGAAATTCTGACATTCACTTCCAAATACTCTCTTTTTATCCTGGCGCCCGTCGGAGTCTGCTTAAAATAGACGATGATGGGAAGAAATCCTCCTTTTGACACGCGGCCGCCCGTTGCAGAATACCCCCTGCACCGGGCGGCTGTGTCATATGTGGAAATTGTTAAATTTTTCTGAAAAGCGAGGATAAAATTTGTTAGTTCATACAAACTAACTTTTTTTACGGAAAAATGATTGACAGAATGGGTTAGTAAGTGTAAACTATCTATGCTGATAGTTGCGACTGACTAACTGCCGTAGCTTTTCGGAGGGGGACGCGGACATGAGCGAGCGCGTTGCGGCGTCTGGCTGGTGCGGCCATCCCCGAGGACGAAAAAAGCGAACCGAAACGCTCCCCGCAGAATGGGGAGCACGAATGGGAGTGGAACAATTATGATGCCTTTGACTATGGCAAAAGCGGGCGAGACCGTCACCATCCGCAAGATCACCGGGAAGGATGAGGTGCGGTTGCATCTGGCCGAACTGGGTTTCGTAGTGGACAGTTAGGTGACGATCGTCAATGAGATCGCAGGCAACCTCATCGTTCAGGTCAAGGAGAGCCGTCTGGCCCTCGACAAGACGATGGCGAACCGCATTATGATCGGCTGAGCAGCGGCGAGACCGCTGTTTGGGAGACGCTCCGAAACTGGGATAGTCTCTGAATAGAAAGAAGACAAGCAGAGGAGGATTTTTATGAAGACTCTGAAAGACGTTAAGGTCGGCGAGACTGCCACCGTGGCGCGCCTGCACGGCGAAGGCCCGGTGAAGCGCCGCATCATGGACATGGGCATCACCAAGGGCGTTGAAATTTATGTCCGCAAGGTCGCCCCTCTGGGCGACCCGATGGAGCTGACCGTGCGCAACTACGAACTGAGCGTGCGCAAGGCCGACGCTGAAATGATCGAAGTCGTTTGATCGCAACGAGAGGAAAGGAGCTGCAATGAGTATCAAAATTGCACTGGCCGGCAACCCGAACTGCGGTAAGACTACCCTGTTCAACAATCTGACCGGCTCGAACCAGTACGTCGGCAACTGGCCCGGTGTTACCGTCGAGAAGAAGGAAGGCAAGCTGAAGGGCGAGAAGGATGTCATCATTCAGGATCTGCCCGGCATCTACTCCCTGTCTCCGTACACTCTGGAGGAGGTCGTCTCCCGTACTTATCTGGTCAAGGAGAAGCCCGACGCCATCCTGAACATCATCGATGGCACCAACATCGAGCGCAACCTGTACCTGACCACCCAGCTCATCGAGCTGGGCATCCCCGTGGTCATGGCAGTCAACATGATCGACCTCGTCCGCAAGAACGGCGACAAGATCGACCTGAAGAAGCTGAGCGCCGAGCTGGGCTGTCAGGCAGTCGAGATCAGCGCCCTGAAGGGCGAGGGCACCGAGGCCGCTGCAAAGGCTGCTATGGCTGCTGCAAAGGCAGGCAAGGCCGGCGAGCTGCCCCACGTCTTTACCGGCAGCGTCGAGCACGCCATCGCGCACATCGAGGAGTCCATTCAGGGCAAGGTCGATGACCGCTTCCTGCGCTGGTACGCCGTCAAGCTGTTCGAGCGCGACGACAAGGTCATGGATGAGCTGAAGCTGTCCTCCGACCTGACCGCGCACATCGACCAGCACATCAAGGACTGCGAGACTGAGATGGACGATGATGCCGAGAGCATCATCACCAACCAGCGTTACGCCTACATCAACGGTGTCGTCGATAAGGCTGTCAAGAAGAAGGCCCGCGTCGAGCACCTGACCGTTTCTGATAAGATCGACCAGATCGTCACCAACCGTGTTCTGGCCCTGCCCATCTTCGCAGTCATCATGTACCTGATGTACTCCCTGTCTGTGGGTACTTCCATCGCCGACGGCGGCTGGGCCATCGGCACGTTTGCGACCGACTGGACCAACGACGTCCTGTTCGGTGAGATCGTCCCCAACGCGCTGGGCGGTTTCCTCGAGAGCATCGGCGTGGCGGGCTGGCTGTACGGCCTGATCATGGACGGCATCGTCGCCGGTGTCGGCGCAGTTCTGGGCTTCGTTCCCCAGATGCTGGTCCTGTTCTTCCTGCTGTCCATTCTGGAGGATGTCGGCTATATGTCCCGTGTCGCCTTCATCATGGACCGTATCTTCCGCAAGTTCGGCCTGTCCGGCAAGAGCTTTATCCCCGTGCTGGTCGGCACGGGCTGCGGCGTCCCGGGCGTCATGGCTTCCCGTACCATCGAGAATGAGCGCGACCGCCGCATGACCATCATGACCACCTGCTTCATCCCCTGCGGCGCAAAGATGCCCATCATCGGCCTCATCGCAGGTGCGGTATTCGGCGGTTCTTCTCTGGTGGCTGTCTCCGCTTACTTCATCGGCATGGCTGCCATCATCTGCTCCGGCATCATCCTGAAGAAGACCAAGGCCTTTGCAGGCGACCCTGCTCCCTTTGTCATGGAGCTGCCCGCATACCATATCCCCGCTTGGGGCAATGTCTTCCGCGCTACTTGGGAGCGCGGCTGGTCCTTCATCAAGCGTGCAGGCTCCGTCATTCTGGCTGCTACCGTCGTCCTGTGGTTCCTGCAGGGCTTCGGCTTCGAGAATGGCGCCTTCGGCATGGTGGAGGATCAGGACAACTCTGTGCTGGCAGCGATCGCCACCAAAGTCGCTTGGATCTTCGCTCCTCTGGGCTTCGGCAACTGGAAGGCAACGGTCGCTTCTGTCTCCGGCCTGATCGCAAAGGAGAATGTCGTCGGTACCTTCGGCGTTCTGTATCACTTCGGCGGCGAGGAGCTGTCTGAGAACGGCGATGAGATCTGGAGCCTCGTTGCGGCAGATTACACCGCTCTGAGCGCTTATGCATTCATGATCTTCAACCTGCTGTGCGCTCCCTGCTTCGCTGCTATGGGTGCGATCAAGCGTGAGATGAACAACGGCAAGTGGACGGCATTCGCCATTGGCTATATGTGCGCACTGGCCTACTGCTCTGCTCTGGTCGTGTACCAGCTGGGCGGCCTCATCACCGGTGAAGTCGGCTTCAACTTCTTCACCGTCGTGGCCGTGGTCATCGTCGCTGCCTTCCTGTATCTGATGTTCCGTCCCAACAAGTATGTGAACGACAACGAAGTCAAGATCGACGTTTCCAAGATCAAGTAAAAATTTCTCAAAACGCGCTGAAAGGAGTGCATTTTTATGATGGAGTTTCTGGCTGCGAATTTCAATCTGCCGACGATCATCGTCGGAGCCATCGTGTTTGGCGGTGTGGGCTGGATCACATGGCACTCTCATAAGCACGGCGGCTGCAGTGGATGCAGCGGCGGCTGTGACTGCGGCGGAAGCTGCAGCAGCTGCAAGGGCGGCTGCCACTGAGCAATAATGGAAGAGAAGGGGGCGCGGGTCAGAGCTTTGGCCCGCGCCCCTTTTGAAAATCGAGAGTTAGTGTAACAGAACGAAAAGAGAGTGATACGAGATGGAACTGACGCCGGCACACCTGCGCTACCTGCTGGCCATCTATGAGGTCTCGCAGACCCATCTGGACATCAGCTCCCGCAGCATTGCCGAGAAGCTGGGCGTGACCAAGCCCTCGGTAGTGCGGGTGATGAATCTGCTGATGGAGCGGGGAATGATCGTCAAGGAATATTACGGCAAGATCTACCTCACCGACCGGGGCATCTTTGTGGCCCGGGAGGTCAGAAAGCAGCTGGACGAGGTGCTTGCCCACTTCCCGCCGGTGGAAGCAGAGCTGACCGACGAGGAGCGGCTGACCGCTGCCCTCGCCCTGACTGCGGCCCTGCCGGAACGGGTCTTTACCGGACGGTACGACCAGCTGATGGCGGAAATGCCCCCGGCTGCGGGCTGACCGCCTGCCAAGACAGCAAAAGAGCCAGACTCAGGCTGAGTCTGGCTCTTTTTGGGTGCAGGATGTCAGACGAGGTAGCCCTCGAAGCAGTGGAGGTCCTCGGTCTTTACGATGCCCTCAAGGTAGAGGCCGTCTTCGCGGTACTCCTCCAGCTGGACGCTGCCGCGCTCCCGCATGGGGGCGGCGAGGCCCAGCTTGTCGTAGGGCAGCAGGACGCGGATGGTGTGGACGCGGTCGCTGAGGGTCTCGTCCAGCTTTTGCAGCAGCTTATCGAGTCCGTAGCCGGTCTTGGCACTGGTGAGCAGGATGTCGGGGTCAAAGCTCAGTGCACCGGGCTTGTCGCACTTGTTGTAGACGGTCAGGCGGGGGATGTCGGCGCAGTCGAGGCCGTCCAGCACCTCGTCGGTGACGGCCAGCTGCTCTTCCCGCTGCTCGTCGCCTGCGTCGGCCACCCGGACGATGACGTCCGACCATGCGGCCTCTTCCAGCGTGGACTTGAAGGCCTCCACCAGATTGTGGGGCAGGCGGGAGACGAAGCCGACGGTGTCCACCAGCAGCACCGCCATCCCGCTGGGCAGGACGAGCTTCCGGCTGGTGGGGTCGAGGGTGGCGAAGAGCATATCTGCCTCGGCGACGCTGGGGCCGCAGAGGGCGTTCATCAGGCTGGATTTGCCGACATTGGTGTAGCCCACGAGGCTGACCACCGGCATCCCGGTCTTGGCGCGGGCCTTCCGGCTCTCGCCCCGGCGCTTTTCCATCTCGGCCAGCTTCTCGGCCAGCGCGTCAATGCGGGCGTGGACGTGGCGGCGGTCCAGCTCCAGCTTGGTCTCACCGGCACCGCGGCGTGCACCGCCGCCGCCGCCGCCACCGCCGCCCTGACGGCTCAGGCTCTCGCCCATGCCCTGTAAGCGGGGCAGGCGGTAGCGCAGCAGGGCCAGCTCGGTCTGAAGCTTGCCCTCGTTGGTCACAGCGCGGCTGCGGAAGATCTCGAGGATGAGCATGGTGCGGTCGATGACCTCGAGGCCTCCCAGCGCAGTGGAGATGTTGCGGATCTGGCTGCCGGTCAGCTCGCCGTCAAAGACGGCGCACACGGCCCCCAGCTCTGCGGCGGCAGCGGCGGCTTCTTCCAGCTTGCCGCTGCCCAGCACGATGCCGGTCTCGGGGGTCTGGCGCTTCTGGGTGACTTCGGCCACGGCCTCCATGTGGTTGGCCTCACACAGCGCGGCCAGCTCGGCGAGGCTGCGCTCGCAGTCCCACAGGCCCTGATCGAGGGCCAGCAAAATTACCTTCGTCGGGGGTGTTTCCACTAAAATATCGTAAAGTTCGCTCAAAATGATTCCTTTCGTTCCAGATAATGCTCTCTTGTCACTGCATAGCATCTGCAGGGGACGGGGGAGCCGTCGAATTTGTGGTACTCTGCGTCATGGTCGTAAACGAAGCCTGCTTTGGTCATGACCCTGCCGCTGGCGGGATTTTCGGCGGCATGGCAGCAGGCGAGCCAATTACTGTCCGTATTCTTGAACCAGTATTCTACTAAAGCGTCCAGCGCCTCGGTGGTATAGCCCTTGTTCCACCAGCCTCTGCCGATGCAGTAGCCCGGCTCCCAGATGCCCTCGGAAATATCCCGCCCGGGCCACTCGGCCTTCTGCTGCGGCTCGCCCGCAAGGCTGTTGTAGATGCTGATGGAGCCGAACACCTGCCCGGAGGCCTTTTCCACGATGGCCCACTGGTAGTAGTCCTCGTTGGGGTAGAGCAGCGCCCATGCGGCCAGCAGCTCCCGCGTCTCGGCCACATCTTTATGCGGCGTCCAGCGCAGCCAGCGGGTGACCTCCGGGTCGCTGGCCCAGTTGGCGTACATCATCGGGGCATCGGACGGCAGAAGGCGGCGCAGAAGCAGCCGCGGCGTTTCGATCTCCTGTGTGCCGGCGTGGCGCATGATACATTCCTCCAAACTGCTATAAATATGCATAGAATAGCACAAAAGCGGCTCCGGTGCAAGCAAAAATGGGCCATTGAGAGACAAAAATGCTTGACAAGTGCGCAAACTTCATTAAACTGAAGATGACTGCACAAAAGCTCCGTCCCGGGGGAGCCGGGAAAAATAGAGGGAAAAACGAAGGAAAAGGAGAACCTTATGATGACGGACATCCGAGAGTATCTTGCCCATAAGCCGCTGCTGTTCGACGGCGGCATGGGTACCTATTATAAAGCCGCGCCGGGCGTAGAATGCGAGCTGGCGAACCTCACCGACCCTGAAGGGGTGAAGCGGGTCCACGCCGAGTATCTGGCGGCGGGCGCACAGGCCATCAAGACCAACACCTTCGGCCTGCCCCGGATGGCAGCGGCCCAGATGCCGGGCTGGGAAGAGCTGGCCGAGGCGGGCTGGAAGCTGGCCTGCGACGCCGCCGCCGAGAAGGACGCTGCCGTCTTTGCGGACCTCGGCCCGGCTCTGGACACAGAGGCCGCCCCGGCCAGCAGTGCCTACGGCCTTGCAGCCCAGCAGTTCGCGGCGCTGGGGGCAAAGAATTTTCTTTTTGAGACGCTCAGCTCGGATGTGGGCGTGGTGGAGGCTGTGAAGGCCCTCCGGGTAGCTGTGCCGGACGCCTTCATTATGGTGTCTTTCGCGGTGCTGCCGGACGGCTACACCCGCGAGGGCCTGCTGTTCCGCGACCTGCTGCACCGGATGGAGGGCAGCGGCGTGGTGGATGCCGTGGGCCTGAACTGCGTTTCGGCTCCGGGCGCGATGAAGAAGCTGGTGCAGGGGCTGGGCGAGACGCGGCTGCCCCTGTCGGTGATGCCCAACGCGGGCTATCCGGTCGTCACCCGGGCGCGGGTGCTGTATCAGGGCAAGCCGGAGTATTTTGCCCGGGAGATGGGCCAGATCGCTGCCGCCGGTGTCCGCATTCTGGGCGGCTGCTGCGGCACGACCCCTGCCCACATTGCAGCCCTGCGGGCAGAGCTGGATGCTCTGCCCCGGCAGACTGGAGCCGCCCCGGCCGCAAAACTTTCCACCGTCGCCGCGCCGGAGGTGGAAAAAGACGACGCCTTCCTGCGGAAGCTGGACAAAGGCGAAAAAGTCATCGCCATTGAGCTGGACTCTCCCCGGGTGGCCGACCTGAGCGGCTATCTGGACGGCGCACGGAGATTGCAGGCCGCAGGTGCCGACCTGCTGACCATCGCCGACTGCCCCATCGCACAGGCCCGGATGGATTCCTCCCTCGTGGCCTGCCGGGTGCATCGGGAGCTGGGAATGTGTGCCCTGCCTCACATGACCTGCCGCGACCGCAATCTGAACGCCACGAAAGCCCTTCTGCTGGGCCTCTACGCCGAGGGCGTGCGGGAGGTGCTGGCCATCACCGGCGACCCCATCCCCACCGCAGAGCGGGACGAGGTAAAGAATGTCTACCAGTTCAACTCCCGCAAGCTGGCCCAGTACATCGTCTCTCTGGCCGGGGAGGGCCGGGAGATGCCCTCGCCTATGACGGTGTTCGGCGCATTGAACCTCAACGCCCGGAATTTCGACGTGGAACTCCGCCGGGCCGTGGAAAAGCTGGAAAACGGGATGGCGGGATTCCTGACCCAGCCGGTGCTCTCGGCACAGGCAGTGGAAAATCTCCGCAAGGCCCGCCAGACGCTGGGCGAACGGGCGAAGATCCTGGCCGGCATCATGCCGGTGGTCAGCCAGCGGAACGCCATCTTCATGGAAAATGAGATCAACGGCATCCATGTGGAGGAGGACATCATCCAGCGCTTTGCGGGCCTCGACCGGGAGCAGGGCGAGGCGCTGGGCCTTGAGGTGTCGATGCAGATGGCTCGGGAGGCCCTGCCCTACGCCGACGGCTTCTACCTCATGACCCCCTTCAACCGGGTGGCTCTGATGGAGCGGCTCATCGCTCGGCTCCGGACCGAGCTTCTGGACGCGGAGGGGTGAGAGATCATTGAAAGCGCCGCTGTAAAATGGTATCATAAAAGAAAAAACTCCGGGAAGGAACCAAAAGAAAAATGCGGACACGTTACACCCTCATCAACATGGTGGTCAACATCGGCGGACAGCTGCTCAATCAAGTACTGGGGTTCATTGGGCGGATGGTGTTCATCCACTATCTGTCGGCGGCCTATCTGGGCGTCAACGGCCTGTTCACCGATGTGCTGGGGATGCTGAACCTTGCAGAACTGGGCATTGGCACGGCCATGATCTTCAGCCTGTATGAACCTGCGGCTAAGGACGATAAGCGCAAGCTGGCCCAGCTGATGAACCTTTATAAGATACTATACCGCGTCGTCGCGGTGATCGTTTTGCTGGTGGGCCTTGCGTTGATGCCTTTCTTGGGCTTCTTCATCAAGGACAGCGGCGGCATCGAGAATTTAAAGCTCATCTACCTGATGTATGTGGCAAACTCGGTGTGCTCCTATCTGCTGAGCTACAAAAACTCCATCTTTCTGGCCTACCAGAAGGCCTATGTGAAAAACCTCTGGGCGGTGCTCTGCGACGCAATCAAGACCGTCCTCCAAATCGTCATCATCGTCCTGACCCGGAACTTTATCCTCTACTTGCTGGTGCAGTTCGTGCTGCAGTTCATCCCGAACATCATCGTGTCCTGTAAGGCAGACAAGGAGTACCCCTACCTGAAGGAGTGCAAGGAGCTGCCTGAGCGGGAGGAGTTCTTCGGCATCCTGCGGAACATTGGCGCGATGAGCTTCCACAAGCTGGGCACGGTCATCGTGCGGAACACCGACAGCCTTTTGATGTCCAGCTTCGTGGGCCTGCTGTCGGTGGGTATCTACTCGAATTATAAGCTCGTTTTGTCCGGCATCAACAACCTGATGGACAAATTCTCCAATGCCTTTACCGGCAGTCTGGGCAACTTGGGCGCCATCGAGGACGAAACGCGGGTCTACGGCATCTATCAGGAGCTGGATCTGCTCTTCTTTGTCATCTATGCCTACTGGACGGCGGGTTTTTTTGCACTGTTCAACTCCTTCATCACCATCTGCTTCGGCCCGGACTACTGCTTCTCGGTGGCGACGGTGGCCGTCCTCGTGATGGAATTCTATATTTCGGGCCAGCGGAAGGTCAACCTGATGTTCCGGGAGGCGAAAGGATTGTTCTGGTACGACCGGTATAAGCCGCTGTTCGAGTCGGTCATAAACCTGACGACCTCGCTGCTGCTGGTGCAGAAGTTCGGCGTGGCGGGCATCCTCGGCGGCACGGTCATCAGCAGTGTGTGCACCTGCGTCTGGGTGGAGCCTTATATTCTGATGCGCTACGGCATCCGGGACGAGTGGCAGAAGAAGCTGCGGGATTATTTTGTGCGGTACGCCCAGCGTGCGGCCATGGTGACGGCGCTGGCGGCGGTGTCCTACGGCTGGGTGAAGTTCTGCCCGGCAAAAAATATCCTCTGGTTCCTGCTGGACGGCATCCTCTACACTCTGCTGTTCGCGGTGGTCATGGTGCTGTTCTGCCGGAAGACGCCGGCCTTCGCCCAGCTTAAGGGCAGAGCGCTGGCTATCTTGAAGAGAGGCGGAAAATAAAATGGAGAAAAATGGACCCTTGATCTCTGTCATCGTGCCAGTCTACGACGTGGGAAAGTACCTGTCGAAATGTCTGGACAGCCTTTTGGCCCAGACGTGGCGGAATCTTGAGATCATCGTGGTGGACGACGGCTCACCGGACGGCAGCTGGGACATCATGCAGGACTATGCGGCCCGGCGGATGTGGAAGCTGGCCAAACGGATACAGAAGAGAACGTAAAAGGAGATACAGAATGGAGAAAAATGAACCCTTGATCTCTGTCATCGTGCCAGTCTATGACGTGGAGAAGTACCTGCCAAAATGTCTGGACAGCCTTTTAGCCCAGACGTGGCGGAACCTTGAGATCATCGTGGTGAACGACGGCTCACCGGACGGCAGCTGGGATATCATGCAGGACTATGCGGCCCGGGACAGCCGCATCCGACTCCGTCGGCAGAAGAACGGCGGTCTGAGCGCGGCCCGGAACGCCGGGCTGGAGCTGGCCAGGGGCGAGTGGATCGGATTTATGGACTCCGACGACTACGCGGCCCCGGAGATGTATGAGACACTTTACCGGGCGGCAACAGAGCACGACGCTCAGATGGCCGTGTGCAGCCTCGCCTATGTGACGCCGGACGGGACGCCTCTTCCCCGCACCTCTCCCATCACAAAGGACGAGGTCCTGACGGGGAGGGAAGCTTTGCAGCGGCTGAGCGGCCCTCAGAACTGGTACTATGTGACTGTGATGAACCGTCTGTACCGCAGGAGCCTTTTTGAGGACATCCGTTTCCCGGAAGGCAGGCTCCATGAAGATGAATTCACGGCCCACCTGTTCTATTGGCAGTGCGAGCGGATCGCGATGGTCAAAAAGGGGATGTACTACTACGTCCAGCGGAGCGGCAGCATTATGCACACCGAGTCTGTCCGCAATCGGGTGGATGGGGCGAACGGAATGATGGAACGGGCTGATTTTGCGCGGGAGCACGAGATGTACATCCTTGCGTTTGCCGCCTGCAACGGTGCGCTGGGCTGCATCGCATTTGCAAAGGGCAGCACGCCGGAGGAGCGGCAGGCCCTCGCGCAGGTGACAGAACGGGTCGACCGTCTCATCGACCGGCTGCTGAGGGTGCCGGGATGCCGCACCGAAAAGGCAAAGGTAGCGCTGTTCCGCCTGTCGCCCGCACTTTACCGCTTGGCCCTGAAAATTCGGGGGGGGGGTAGAGGAACCCACAGACGGCTGTGAAAAATTTTATCCAGAGCAAAAAGAGATTGACAAAACGCACAAAAAACGCTATATTCTTTTTATAAATGCAAGGAAAAAGAGTGTGCGCTGTTTTGGAACTGCCATCCAGAGAGCCGGGGGGCTGCTGGAAACCCGGTATGGCGGTGCGGCGTGCTGTCGCTTTTGAGCAGAGGCGGGGAAAGGGAGTAGTCGCCTCCGGGTCTGCCCCACGTTATCGGGGCATCAAGGGGCACGCGGCAAAGCGCTGTGTGCAATTTGGGTGGTACCGCGGTTATATTCAGCCGTCCCATGGAACGCTCCGTGGGGCGGCTTTTTTCGTCCCACCAATCAATCATCCGGGAGGATTCTCTATGAAAGAACTCGCAAAGCAGTATGATCCGAGCCAGGTGGAAGACCGCATCTACCAGTTCTGGCTGGATGGCGGCTACTTCCACACGAAGGCCGACCCCGACAAGAAGCCCTACACCATCGTCATGCCC
Organism: Faecalibacterium butyricigenerans; assembly: GCF_020687345.1. Taxonomy (NCBI): domain Bacteria; kingdom Bacillati; phylum Bacillota; class Clostridia; order Eubacteriales; family Oscillospiraceae; genus Faecalibacterium; species Faecalibacterium butyricigenerans. Next base: position 6,270 of record NZ_JAJEQL010000040.1, on the reverse strand, counting down.
CCTCCGAACGTCACCGGCCAGCTCCACATGGGCCACGCCGTGGACAACACCATGCAGGACATCCTGATCCGCACCAAGCGGATGCAGGGCTACGCTGCCCTGTGGGTGCCCGGCACCGACCACGCCTCCATCGCCACCGAGGCCAAGGTCGTGGAGGCCATGCGTGCGGAGGGCCTGACCAAGGAGATGGTGGGCCGCGACGGCTTCCTCGAACGTGCATGGGCTTGGAAGACCAAATACGGCAACCGCATCGTCAGCCAGCTCAAGAAGCTGGGCAGCAGCTGCGACTGGGAGCGTGAGCGCTTCACTATGGACGAGGGCTGCTCTGAGGCCGTCAAGGAGGTCTTTGTCCGCCTGTACGACAAGGGCCTCATCTACCGCGGCAACCGCATGGTCAACTGGTGCCCCCACTGCAACACCTCCATCTCCGATGCTGAGGTGGAGTATGAGGAGAAGGACGGCAATTTCTGGCATCTGCTCTACCCGGTCAAGGAGACCGGCGAGATGCTGGAGCTGGCCACCACCCGTCCCGAGACCATGCTGGGCGATACCGCCGTCGCCATCAACGGCGAGGACCCCCGCTATGCCCACCTGCACGGCTGCCATGTCGTCCTGCCCCTGCTGAACAAGGAGATCCCCATCGTCTGCGACGAGCACGCCGACATGACCAAGGGCACCGGCGTCGTCAAGATCACGCCGGCCCACGACCCCAACGACTTCGAGGTCGGCCTGCGCCATGACCTGCCCATCGTCCGCGTCTTCACCTACGACGGCCACATGACCGGTGCCGCCGACAAGGCTGCGGCCGACGCTCTGTTTGCTGCCGGGAAGAACACCGTCAACGAGCCTCATGTTCTGGACTGCGGCAAGTACGCCGGCATGACCACCCTCGAGGCCCGCAAGGCCATCCTTGCCGACCTGAAGGAAGGCGGCTTCCTGAAGGAGATCGAGCCGCTGAAGCACGAGGTCGGCACCTGCTACCGCTGCCACTCCACCATCGAGCCGATGGTGTCCAAGCAGTGGTTCGTCAAGATGGAGCCTCTGGCAGAGCCTGCCATCGAGAGCGTGGAGAAGGGTGACATCAAGTTCGTGCCCGAGCGCTTCACCAAGAACTATATGAACTGGATGAAGAACACCCGCGACTGGTGCATCAGCCGTCAGCTGTGGTGGGGCCACCAGATCCCGGCATGGTACTGCGACGACTGCGGCGAGACTGTGGTCGCCAAGAGTGCACCCTGCGCCTGCCCCAAGTGCGGCAGCGCAAAGCTGACGCAGGACCCCGACACCCTCGACACCTGGTTCTCCTCCGCGCTGTGGCCCTTCAGCACGCTGGGCTGGCCCAATGAGGAGAGCGAAGACCTCAAGTATTTCTACCCCACCAACACCCTCGTTACCGGTTACGACATCATCGGCTTCTGGGTCAGCCGCATGATCTTCTCCGGTCTTGCCTACACTGGTAAAGCCCCCTTCGACACCGTCTGCATCCACGGCATCGTCCGCGACAGTCAGGGCCGCAAGATGTCCAAGAGCCTTGGCAACGGCATCGACCCGCTGGAGGTCATCGCCCAGTACGGCGCGGACGCCCTGCGCTTCATGCTGGTGGACGGCTCCACCCCGGGCAATGATATGCGCTACAGCGAGAAGAAGGTGGAGGCTGCCCGCAACTTTGCGAACAAGCTGTGGAACGCCACCCGCTTCGTGCTGATGAACCTGCCCGAGGACTTCCAGCCCGGCCTGCCCAGTGAGGACAAGCTGGACATGAGCGACAAGTGGGTGCTGACCAAGCTGAATCAGGTGGCCGGTGCCATGAGCGACAACCTTGACCACTACGAGATGGGTCTGGCTGCGGCGAAGATCAACAGCTTCATCTGGGACGTCTACTGCGACTGGTTCATCGAGATCGCAAAGCCCCGCCTGAACTCCGGCGACGCCGAGCAGGCCGACACCGCCCGCCGCGTGCTGGTGTATGTGCTGGACAAGGCCCTCAAGCTGCTGCACCCCTTCATGCCCTTCATCACCGAGGAGCTGTATCAGGCCCTGCCCGGCTCTGCCGAGACCATTATGACGCAGGAATGGCCCACCGTGGACGAGAGCCACAACTGGGCAGAGGAAGAGGAAGCCTTCGAGAAGGTGATGGACTACATCAAGGCTGTGCGTACCATGCGCACCGAGATGAACGTCCACCCCGCCAAGAAGACCAGCATGATCATCGAGACGGCCGACCCGGCCCCCTTCCAGAGCGCCGAAGTCTATCTGGCAAAGTTCGCGTTCGCCACCGATGTGACCTTTACCGCCAAGTATGAGGGCAGCACCGACGGCATGGTGCAGGTGTCCACCCACGCCGCCCGCGGCTTCATCCCCATGATGGAGCTGATCGACCGCGACAAGGAGCTGGCCCGCCTGAACAAGGAAAAGGCCAAGGCCGAGAAGGAGCTGGCCATGTTCGAAAACCAGCTCAACAACCCCAAGTTCGTCGAGCGCGCCCCTGCCGCACTGGTGGAGGACATCCGCGCCAAGCACGCCAAGAGTCAGGATAAGCTCGCCAACATTGAGCAGAGCATCAAGGCTCTGGGCTGATGCGGGGAAAGGAGATACCCACGGAGTCCAATATGCAAAAGACCTCTCCTTGGCTCATTGCGATGCGAGTCCTCTTTGCCTTCGCGCTCATCGCCTGCATCGTGTTCATCTTCTCGAACTCCATGCAGATCGCCGATGTCTCATCTGTGGCCAGCGGCAGGGCGCTGACCCTGATGCGAAAGGTGTTCACCCGGCTGGGGATGTCCGGCATCGCCAGCCGCCTGACCGACCACATCGTGCGCAAGATGGCGCATTTCTGCGAGTATATGCTGGAAGGCTTCCTGCTGACGCTCTGCCTGCGGGTCTACACCCGGCGGTTCGTCCGCCACATCTCGTGGCCTATTCTGGGCGGTCTGCTCACGGCCCTGACCGACGAGACCATCCAGATGTTCAGCGATGGCCGGAGCAGCCAGATCACCGATGTCTGGCTGGATTTTTCCGGCGTGCTGACCGGCATTCTGGTGGGGATGTTCTGTCTGGCCCTGTGCAGGATGTGCTATCTGCTCTACAAACATCGAAATGAGGATTGACGCAATGACCATCGAACAGGCAAACGAATATTTTTCCTCTCTGCCCGAGGGCTTTGCCCCGGCGGAGGAGCTGAGCGCTGCCCTGACGGCGGATGCCCGGAAGGTGCAGTTCGTCGGCGTGGCCGGTACGGCGGGCAAGACCGCTGCCGCCGGTCTGCTGGCGGCGATCCTGCGGGAGGCGGCGTTCCACACCGGCTTCTACCGTGCCGGATGCGAGCCGCTGTCGGCCCGCATCGCCATCGGCGGCGTGTCGGTGGATCCGGTGCTGTTCTGTCAGGCCGCAGAGGCCCTCAGCGCCGCAAAGCCTCTGCCCCGCGCAGCGGCAGAGCTGGCGGCTGCGGCCTGCTGCTTCGGTGCGGCAGGCTGTAAGCTGGCTGTGGTGGAGCTGCCGGATGCAGGTCTGGCGGCTGCCCTGCCCAGTATGCCGGTCTGCGCCGTCACAGCCATCGGCCCCGACGGCGTGAGCCGTTCGGTGGAGCGTCTGGCCGCGCTGGCGGCGGGCGTCATGCGGAAAGGCGCGGTCTGCGTCACCGCGCCGGAGCAGCCGAAGGCTGTCCTGAGCGAGCTGGTGGTGGCCGCAGCCAAGGCGGAGTGCGAGCTTGTGGTGCCCGACGCCGAGGACATCACCTTCCTTGAGGCGGAAAAATTCACCAGCCGGGTGGACTACGGCGGATACACCGCGCCGCTGGCCTTCCTTGGCCGTCACGCGGCGGGCAATGCCGCCGTCGCAGTAGAGCTGGCGCTGGCCCTCTGGCGGAAGGGCTTCGAGATCCCCGATGAGGCCATTCTGGCGGGCCTTGCCGCTGTGGAGAACCGCAGCAGCATCCGCGTCCTGTCCCAGAAGCCCCTCATCATCCTCGACGCCTGCCGTACCCCCCAGCAGGCCGCAGCCCTTCTGCGCGTCCTCAATATGGCCAAGGTGCGCCACATGAGCGCAGTCATCGGCCTGACCGGGGAGGAGGGCGCAGAGGCCTTCTTTTCCGTGCTGGAAAGCGGTCTGACCCCTGAGGAACAGAAGAAGGACAAGGGGACGATGCCCGGCATGAGCGAGAACCCCTTCGATAAAGTCTTTCTCGTTGCCCCGGCGGGGACGGAAGCTGCGCTGGCCGAGCGCCTGACCGAAAAGGCACGGTATCACTTCGACGCCGTGCTCTGTCCGTCGCTGGCCGACGCCGTCAAGCAGGCGAAAGCCAACAGCCGCCGCGGCCTGCTGGTCTGCGGCAGTGAGGCCATCGCCCTCGAGGCTGAGAAACTGTTGAGCGACACCGTTCTCTAAAAAATAACCCGAAAGACCTGTACACTGAAAAGGTGCACAGGTCTTTTCTTTATCCAGAAAAAAGGACAAGCAAAGGAGATGAGGATATGGCAACCGTGACTTTCAGCGCGGCAGACGATGTGCTCTACGCCTATCTGGCCGGTGAGATCGACCACGATGCGGCGCAGGGGCTGCGCATCCAGCTGGACGATGCCCTGCTGACCCGCAGCCCCCGCATTCTGGTCATGGATCTCGGCGGAGTAGGATTCATGGATTCGTCGGGCATCGGGCTGATCTTAGGACGGCAGCGCTGTGCCCGGACGCTGGGCGGCAGCCTGCGCATCCAGCACGCGCCGGAACAGCTCCGGCGGGTCTTACAACTTGCAGGCATTCCCTGCACCGAGCCGGGCGGGGAAATATCAGGAGGGATATGAAATGAAAGCGGAAAACAGTGTGAAGATCCAGTTTGACTCCCTGAGTGCCAACGAGGCCTTTGCCCGGGGCGCGGCGGCAGCGTTTCTGGCCCGGTACGACCCCACCGTGCCCCAGCTGGCCGACATCAAGACAGCAGTGTCCGAGGCAGTGACCAACTGCATCGTCCACGCCTACCCCGACCGCATCGGCCCGGTGACGCTGTGCATCGCAGTCTACCCGGAACGGCTGGTCAAGATCACGGTGATGGATAAAGGTGTCGGAATCCCGGACATCGGGCGGGCGATGGAGCCGCTCTTCACCACCGGTAACCCGGAGGAGCGCTCCGGTCTGGGCTTTGCGGTGATGCAGAGCTTTATGGATAAGGTCAAGGTGTCCTCCCAGTCCGGTAAGGGGACGCGGGTGGTGCTGACCAAGCGGCTGGATGAGCGCTCTACATAATAAAAGAAAAGAGGGCGTTGCAATGGTAACGGACAAGACCCGGCGGAGTGCATTCATCGAGCAGAATCTGGGGCTGGTGCATTCCTGCGCCGGGCGGTTCCGGGGCAGGGGCATCGAGTACGATGACCTCTACAGCGCGGGGTGCATGGGGCTGGTCAAGGCCTATGACGGCTTTGACGAGTCGCGGGGCGTCTGCTTTTCTACCTATGCCGTGCCAGTCATTCTGGGGGAGATCAAAAAGCTGTTCCGGGATGGCGGCACCGTGAAGGTGAGCCGGTCGCTCAAAGAGCTGAGCCTGCGCATCAATGCGGCACGGGAGCATCACTGCAAGCTCTGCGGAGTGGAGCCGACCCTGTCGCAGTTGGCGGAGGAGCTGGGGGAGAGTGTGGAGAACATCACGCTGGCCATTCAGGCGGCCCAGCCTGCGGTGAGTCTGACGCCGGAGAACCGGGAGGAGAGCGACCGACAGATGGACATTCCGGTAGAATCGCCGGAGGAAGAGCTTGCCGATAAGATCGGTCTGGCAGAGGTGCTGAAAGGCCTGCCGGAAGAAGACAGGCGCATCATCCAGCTTCGTTTCTATGGAGGAAAGACCCAGAGCGACACTGCAAAGCTGCTGCATACGACGCAGGTGCAGATCTCCCGGCGGGAGCGCAAGATATTGAAGGTGATGCGGGACAGGCTGCTGGATGAATGACAAGACAGAATGGTCAAATCCGGGAGAAAAAACTGGGCAAAAAGACGAACCGAAAAATAATTCGAAAAAAGTGTAAAAAAGACTTGCTTTTTGGGAAATCCTGTGCTAAAATATATAAACGTCAGGCGGACGTCTGACAGAAACGCCTTTGAAATGAGCGACAGAAAAGCACGAAGGTCGATTGGTTCTCCCAAGAACTTCAAAAAATCTTCAAAAAAGTGCTTGACAAAAAACCGCTTCTGTGGTAAAATAATTAAGCTGTCAGCCGCTTGGCTGAGGCGCTACAGGACCTTGAAAATTGAACAATATCGAAAAACTTGTAACGGAACCTATTTTCG